>DAINRK010000090.1:0-9966 GCA_036741855.1 Anaerolineales bacterium | reverse complement strand
ATCCTGGCTCAACAGGGCAGCCGCCTGGCCGCTTTGTTATTGATCGGTGCTACAATCCTCCTAAGTTCGCGTCCGATTGTCTTGAAGGATCGGGAACAATTTTCAATTGAGTTTATGATGGTGGTTATTGCTGCTATGCTGATCACAGGGCGGTTATTTGAGTCCAATCTGACGCTTTTACTACCAGCATATTTCTTTATCGCAGCTAAATTACAACGCGAACGGAGTACAACCTGGGGACAAATTGCCCTTTTGGTTGTGTCCGTTATGTTGATCGACCTACATCGGGTTATCTGGACATTGGCAAATCCAGATAAGCAAGCCCTACCCTGGTATCTGCTGATCTTCCCTTTTCTCGGAGTCATGCTCATATGGTTTATTCTCGCCAGAATGCGACTTCAAGAAATCAAAACTCCTGAAGCTAGTTTATTAAGTGAACCGAGTTAACTTGCTCTCTGGCGGTTCCGCGGGATTACCCACGACAAGGACGAGCCACACAACAGAGAATTTGCCTTGAGAACAGATACAGAACAATCTCACTCCGACCGTCGTTGGCTAATCGTCATCGTACTCATTGCCATTTCACTACGAGTGGCCGCGGCCTTCTATCTTGGCGATCACGTAGGTCCAATGCCAGGAACGTACGATCAAGTTTCGTATGATCGGCTGGCGCAGCGCCTTCTTGATGGCTATGGCTTCACCTTTGACAAGTTGTGGTGGCCATATACCCACGCTGGAGAACCAACCGCGCACTGGTCTTATTTGTACACGCTCTACCTGGTTGCTGTGTATGGTCTAGTGGGTTACCATCCACTAATCGCCCGTCTGCTCCAGGCAGTCCTGGTTGGCTCGCTTATGCCGTTCTTGGTTTACCGACTGGGTTGTCGCCATTTTGGACGACAGGTTGGATTAGTGTCCGCTGGAGTCATGGCCTGCTACGCCTACTTTATATACTATGCCGCCGCACTAATGACCGAAGGCTTCTATATCATCGGCGTCCTATGGGTGCTGGATCTTGCTGGGCAGTTGGGACAGGCCGGTGAGAGTTACTCGGCAGCACGTCAGCGAAGTCTTCTCCTGGGCCTGGCGCTAGGCATGACTGTATTGCTGCGACAAGTTTTTTTGCTATTTATCCCGGTCTTGTTTTTATGGCTGCTGTGGCGGAGCTATCGTCATCAGTCCAGCCTCAAGAATGTTGAAATGATGCCGCAGAAAAACCAAATGGTTGGGGGATCATTTTCCAGTATCCAAGGCCTGGTAACTCATTTGCGAAATAAACCTGTGGTACGCATGATGGGGATTATGCTGGTAGCAACTGTCGTTTTGCTGATCGCAATTTCCCCCTGGACTGTCCGCAATTATCTGGCGTTTAATCGCTTTGTGTTGCTTAATACTAATGCTGGCTTCGCCTTCTACTGGTCCAATCATCCCATTCATGGCCAAAATTTCCCAGCTGATCTACCTGATTGGTCCTCATATGTCCAATTGATCCCACCAGAATTATTATCGCTGAATGAGGCCGAATTGGATCAGGCCTTATTAAAACGGGGATTGGGCTTTATTCAAGATGACCCTCAACGTTATCTGATGTTGTCAATCAGTCGGATAGATGATTATTTTATGTTCTGGCCAACATCTGAATCGGGACTTGTTAGCAACGTCTCGCGAGTTTTCTCCTTTGGCCTGTTGTGGCCCTTGATGGCCTACGGACTTATCTCACAAGGACGCCGATCGTTTTCGTCCGAACTTTTCATTCTATATCTTTTTATCATTATCTACACTGCTATTCACCTGCTTTCCTGGACCTTAATTCGATATCGCCTGCCTATCGATGCCGTGCTGATCATCTTCGCGAGCACTACGCTGGTGGAGATGCAAATGAAGCTGACTCAGCAAAAGAACAGAATTCAGAAGATCCAGATTCCAAGTGTGGAAACTCAAATTCGACAATGAATGCATTTAAGATTCGTCACAAAGCGCCAGTCTTTTTGGGTCTTATATTGATCGCCGCGGGTATTTTCTTGAGGCGATTGGTTGAGCTTACACTTGTAGCCGACCAGAGGATCGAGTCGCCCATCTATCTTGCCTGCTTTTTCGTGTTTCAGCTTCTTGCGATCGCTTCAGGAATTTTTCTGCTCATAAAGCAACCATTGATAAAAAGTCCTGGAAAAACTGAGCTCATCCTGCCAGTTTTTAGTTTGGTTTTGACATTTATCATGCTTGAGATCGGTGCGAGAATGTGGTTGAACTACCTGGCTACACCTGATCAATTCGATCGCTATGTCTTATTTACGAGCATAGATCCAAAGGAATTTGCCTTTACCCCCCATCCTTACCTCAGTTATTATCCCACCCCGAATTATCGAAAGGGACTTACGTCTCACAATTCCTTGGGCTATCGCAACGATGAATTTCCTTTAGAAAAACCAAGTGGGGTATATCGGATCGTAGCGCTGGGTGGCTCATCGACGTATGATGTGAGCATCAAAGATAATGCTAACACCTTCACCGCCCAACTCGAGCGGCTGCTTAAGGATGACTATGGTTACCAGAATGTACAGGTTATCAACGCGGGAGTTCCGGGGTATAACTCCTGGGAAATCTTAGTCAATCTCGAATTTCGGGTGCTGGATCTTGATCCAGACCTGATAATCATTTATGAAGGCACCAACGATGTTCATGCTCGAATGGTTGAACCATCTGCTTATCGCGGTGATGATTTGGGACGACGCCAGGCGTGGCACGTCCCCTCGGTTGCTCTGTGGGAACACAGCGCTCTGTTAAGGATTCTGAGCAGGGCCATGAATCTTACCCGGCAAATATCGATCGATGATTTTGTGAGTTCATCTACCTATGTAAGTTGGCCGTATGAATATCGTCTCAGCGAAGACAATCTTGATCCGACTGAAATATTGAAGGAGAATCCCCCAATTTATTTCCGTCGAAATTTGGAAAATATGAGCGCCATCGCAAAAGAACAGGGCGTCGAGATCATGTTTTCGACATGGGCCTATTCACCATACCTGAATGATTACGCCTCCGAAGGCTATTACCAGCAAGGGTTTCAGGAAAATAATGCTGTCGTTAAAGACGTGGCCGCCGACCAGCAGCTTCCTCTCTTCGATTTTGTTGAAGTCATGCCACAAGATGCGAAATATTGGGCTGATGGACGGCACGTCAATGAGGCAGGCGCTTTGGTGAAGGCCAGGCTTTTTGCAGAATTCATTCACGCTCAGGGGTTGATTGAACAATAAGGATTAGATGATGAACCTGAAGAAGCTGGGGATGTCCGTTACCCTATTCCTATTGCTGGCGGCCTGCAACACCTCCCAGACAGCAACGCCCTCCTCAGTTCCATCCCGGCCTTCCGAGACACCATCTGCTGAGACCAAATTGCTGCCGACCCCGGTGACTTTTCCAACGACTGAGTCTGGGCGGATTGCGCCCTTCCCAGACGCGCCGCTCTGCGCAGACTCGGGGGAATCGCATGACCACAGCCTATTCCATACGCTCTGGGACAGCACTCGTGGCTGCCACTACGACCACGAGCATGGTCAGGATCCGTTTACGCCCGAGGTAGCGGCGGCCTTCCCTAGCTTTGACCTGAAGGCACTGCTGGGAGGTGTGGGGATCGGACATACAAACCCATCCGGTCCGATGGAAAACACGCACAAGCACGGTGGTTTCAAGTGGCAAGTACTGCTGTCCCACCCGAATGGCTGTGCGGGGCATGAGGGCTCGCCCATAGGCGTCGATGCCTCGGTAATTCAGTATCACGCTTTTGGTGATTACTCCATAGAATTTGAGGCCCGCATTCACAGCGCGGTAGCCCTCTTACGCCAGTGCATCACCGAAAACCCTTCCGACTACGGTTATGTTTATCTAGTTCAACACGTGGACTATGGGCAGCGGGTATCTGGCTATCAGGGAATTGTCCTGCCATACCCGGATGAGCCTAAGCCCTCCTATAAATCGGGAGCTGCACCCTACTTCACGATAGACTGTATCGGCACATCCTGTCCAAGTAAGACTCCGACTCGGGATTCTATCTTGGCCTTAGATTCCAACACCTCTACAACTTGGACTTCTGACCCTGGGAAACTCGCGGGGTCAGGCTCACATCTGTTCGAGCTGCTGTTTCGGGCCCGGGATACCTATCAGGTGCTTGATCGAGATGATCTGACCTATCCATTCACTTTTGTCTGGATGTGTTCGCAGGATGAAGGTGTGACTTATAGTGCAATGGCCGGTTGTCGCTATAACAACACTACCACTCAGGTGCATGAGATAAATGGCACGATCCCGCCTGCTTGGGATAACCTGGAAGGGTTCGATACCGATCCGAGGAAAGGTCGAATAACAGCCCAGGGATATGTCACTCGCTTTGGCGATCTAAATCTGAGTTGCGCGGCGGCTGGCCCGGACTGTCATCCGATCAAAATGGTCAGTGCATTTGTGGGTTATTATGGCTCCTTCTTGGAGCCAACCAAAAAAGATCAGTTTGGCCCAAATGCTCTACCCGAACGGGATTTTTACTTCTGCGGAAAGCAGGCGTGCTCCGAGGGAGACCCAGGTGCGACGGCCTCGGGTTGGACAGGGCCGAATAACTAACGTAAGGTCAGTTCCCTTGAAAATTGCGCACTTATATCAGGAAAGCGGCATACGCTTTTATGAACCTCAGGCCGCACAGCTTCATATCTACCACACGATCCGTGGCTTGCAGAAGGCAGGCCATGACGTCACGCTCCTGGCCCTGCAGGGAAGACAGGTCCTCTGTACAGAGGACCTCCAGGTATTCGAAAGCAATAAGCTGCTTCCCAGCCATTATGGCCAGCTGGGATTGACTGGAAATGCCTTATTCAAGCGATTTGAAAGCAGCGTTCGTCGCCTCCAGTCAGAATTGCACTTACCCTATTTGGCCTTATTCGATAGCTTCCGCATGGCTGAGGCTGGCTTCAATAATCTAAAAAGCTTTGACCTGATCCACGAACGATTTAACCTGTTATCCTTAGGCGGCGCGTGGGCCAGCAGAAAGCTTGGCATCCCTTTTGTGCTTGAAGTCAATGCTGATTTACTCGAGCAGCGTAAGTTTAAAGGCACTCCAGAGAGAGGCTTGCGCCGTCTATTCTCCGTCTGGGCGACTCGAATCTGTTTTAACACCGCGGCGAAGATCATCTGCATATCCGGGAGCCTCAAAGACCACCTTAGCAGAAAGTGGAACATTGAAGATAGCAAGCTAACCGTCGTTCCATGCGCAGCCGACGTGGATGCCCTTGGGCCGAACAATAACCCAGAGCTTGTCAGACGAGACCTTGGTTTGACCACTGAGCCGGTGGTGATCTGGGTGGGAGGATTTTATCCTTGGCATGATCTTGAGCTACTGCTTGAGAGCTTTACGCTGGTCCTGGAAAGACACCCTAATGCCAAGTTAGTCTTAGTAGGTGATGGCCAAACGCGGCAATCAATAGCACATAATGTACAGGCAAACGGGCTCGAGCAGTCCGTAATCATGACCGGCGCAATTGCCCATTCCGATGTGCCAAGAATGCTGTCTATTGCCGATATCGCGGTTGTACCCTCTGCCCCTGTTCCAGCTAGCCGAGGCGGAACCGGTACGCCGCTTAAATTGTTTGAATTTATGGCGGCAGGGAAACCGATCGTGGCCACGGCTTTAGACCAGGCTGCAGAAGTGATCCAGAATAGTAATACTGGCTTGTTGGTTGAGGCTGGGAACGTCAACAGGTTTGCCGAGGCCATTTTGACATTGTTAA
Source organism: Anaerolineales bacterium (assembly GCA_036741855.1). GTDB lineage: Bacteria > Chloroflexota > Anaerolineae > Anaerolineales > Villigracilaceae > Defluviilinea. The sequence goes on along the minus strand of DAINRK010000090.1, from coordinate 4,195 downwards.
ACGATCCAGCCGAACGTAGGCGCCTGGGCCAAAACGCGCGGCAGCGGACTATCGAGCTATACTCTTGGGAGCAGTACACCAGGAAACTTGAAGAGATATATCTCAGTGTACTCGGAAATGCCTCATCCAGATTCCCTGCAGTTGAGATGTCTTGAAATAGTCAGAGGTTTAAACGTGAGCAAACAAAAAATCGGCATTGCCTTATTGGCCATAACACTGCTATTCATATCATGGATCGCACCAGCACACGCCCAGGGGCAAGATGGCGGATGGTCTGAACCATACCGCCTATCAAGTGACGCCGGAAAGGCCAGTGAGGGCTACCTAGCGGCTGACCAATACGGCTACGTACATTGCTTCTGGACAGAGACACTTTTCGTAAACGGACATTGGGTTATCAAATATGCTCGCTTTGATGGTGCAACATGGTCCAAACCGAATGATATTTATGTTACAAACCTGGGAATTAGGAATGTATCACCTTTTGTAGATCAGCAGGGAATAATGCACATCGCCTGGGCCGAGGGGCTCGTTGGTCCTGCCTATTACACCTATGCACCAGCCAATAACGCCTTATCAGCTCAGGACTGGGCGAAACCCATCCAAATCAATGTACCAGCGAGAGTTGTCTCCTTGCGAGTCGATTCGAAGGGTATATTACATATGCTATACATCAATCAAACAGAAGCAGAAGCAGGCCTTTACTATATACGTTCGGAGGACAGGGGAATAACCTGGTCGGAGCCGGTATGGCTAGACCCTGACATTCTGCCCGGTTATATTCCCGATAGTCTAAGTTTTGTGCTTGATAAGAATGATGGCTTGCATGCGGTTTGGATGTATGGCACTAGGTTAGCGAGCATGAGGCCTGATTGGATTCGCTACAGCCATTCTCTCGATGGAGGCCATACTTGGTCAACGCCCTTTATGATTGATAAGGATGACGAGGCGAGTGATCACAACCTGACGACTGCCGGTCCCGTAATGACTGTACAGGGCCAAACCGTGCATGTTATCTGGGCTGCTGGAAGCCTGCCCTATCGTAATCATCGCTTTTCAACAGATGCCGGTCTTAGTTGGAGTGAACCAGTACACATTTTTGGCGATTTACACGGGCAAGCGTTTGATGGTTTAGCCGTAGATCGATCTGGCCGGGTGCATTTTTTCGGCCAAATCCGCTACCCAATGGGGATCTATCATGCATATTGGGATCATATGCAGTGGAGTAAACCATCATTGGTCTATCTGATCTCCATAGATGGCTCGGGACAGGATGTCGGCGAGCGAGTTCACGCTCACCACAGCCTTCCTGTAGTAAGGGCAGGCAACCAACTGGTCCTTACCTTCGCCGACGGACCAGCGGATCCGAACCGTCGGCTATTCGCTATGTACCGTACGCTGGACGATATCTTGCCTCTCGAGAACATTCCAACGCCAGTTCCAATTACAACGCTGGTTCCAATGTCCAGCCCGACGCCCGCGCAACCGACACCAATGCTAAAGTGGACAGCGACAGCCCCATCGTTAGAGTCTGCAGAAGACCCCCCATTAGGGCCTGTTCCTGCGCCGGATTTCCCCATTCGGATGGCATTAATTCCAACTTTGCTGGTACTCGCAGGTACGATGATTATCAAGTTGTTGTATAAACGAAAGCCATAAGACTAGTTACATTTTTGGAGTTTCAACACAGGAGACTTTCTGTTGAGTCAAAACATTCCATTCCGGCAAGCTGCATTTATCATCGTCATTTTAGGGGTAGTGCAATTCATCATCCAAGCGAGCCTCCTCACTAAAGGAATAGAGTATGCAGCAGCTTCACTGACTATTGATGATACTTACTACTATTTGCAGACTGCGTGGAACGCAAAAATGCTAGGCTTTGTCACTTTTGACGGTCTCCATGCGACAAATGGCGTACAACTCTTATGGTTTATCATCATCTTTTTGCTCGCGATTCTGGCAAAATCAAAAGCCGTTCTTTTATTTACAACCTTAGCTGTGAGCTTTTTGCTAAATGGGCTTTGCTATCTAATTATTTTAAAAATAGGTGCAATCCTAAAACAACCGGTTCTGGCGTTGTTCATGGCCAGCTTGTGGGCGTTGCAAAGCCTTCCTTTTAGAATCTATTCAATGGGCATGGAAAATTCATTACATGCTCTGGTATTTTGGTGTGTTATCTGGCAGAGTGTTGAATTTCTTATTCAGGTCCAGAATAAGAATAGACCGAATTTCTGGGGTTTAACAGTCGTACTCATTCTTAACGCATGGACACGTCTCGATTCGGCCCTTCTCTCCGCCGTTTTGTTTACTTTTTGCGTGGGAATGCTGGCATATACTTATCGACACAACTTCGGATTATTTTTCCAGAAGCATAGCAAAGCCATTGCTGGCTCAAGTCTCTTGGCTAGTTTTGGTCTTATCATTCAAATGACGGCCTTTCGGCTGATGGGCGGGTCGTTTCTGCCAGTGTCTGCCCTGGTCAAGACGAGCGGCGCAGTCCGGGGGTTAAGTGCTGCAGCCATCGATAAGCTGGTAGAGGTTTTAATACTGGGCATGCCCTCAATTCTTCAAGGCCGTTTTTCTAGCCTTGTGCTAATTTTGTTGGGAATTTTCGGTATACTGTTCGTCATCAGAGCACAAGTAGCTAGACCAAATCGCGCTGAAGAACTACGGGCCTTTTTAAACCTGTGGTCCTGCCTCTTGGTCGGTGAGTTGCTTTATCATATTTACATTGCTGTATCAGGAGTACAGTACACGCTGTATTTTGCCTGGTACCGCTCTCCTTCATTTATTTTCTGGATCATGACGGCTTCCTTTGTCGCCTTTTTTGCTTTTGAAAAGCTCCAGCAAGTCAACTCCTCCTTGACCATTATTAGATGGACGCCCGTCAGTTTGAGTGTCCTGATTTTTCTGGTTGCCATTTATATGTTTGCGAGAAGCATAAACTTTACCTCAAAGTTGTATGTCGCTCGCTATAACGCCGCTCTGTGGATTGCGGAGAATTCTACGCCTGATACCGTTTATGCCTCGTGGAATACTGGACAACTTGGCTATTTTTCCAATCGAACATTTATTAATCTAGATGGAGTGATCAATAGTGTCGATTATTACGAGCGCGTTTTGCATGGATCGGTTTCCCTAGCAGATTATCTATTTGAAAACAACGTTGACTACATAGTGGATTATGCTACTTATGACTCGATACCCAATTTTCCAGTTGTACACACTTTTCCGCTTCACGACGAAACGGGGCGGTCGATTCATATCTGGCAGGTATCGCCCCGGCTTTCTTCGGCACCATAATCAAGGGTCTGCTGAAAGTATCTCATAGCCGTTCTTTATCCGTAAGCTGTGATTGCCCTGCGCCAGACTTGCGCCCGTCATATTTTCAGACATGAGGTTTGCAGTTGGCAAGTATTTCTCACAAAGGAGAACAAACAATGAAGAATAGTTGGCCGTTCAAACTGCACCAGATTGTAGGAGCCCTTTTGCTCGTGACAATTGTTTCCACCGGCGGGTTCGGCTCAGCGCTAGCAGGCCCCGGTGCAGTTCTCTTCGGCGAACCCGAGCACCAAATCAACCCCGACGACTCATTGACTAACCAGATTATTATTAAGTACCGGGCTACCGTCAATGCGACAGACCGCAATGGGCAGATCAAGGCAGCTAAGATAAATGCTCTCAGCACGGCAGCGGGCGAACCGCTCACCTACAAACGAGCTATGTCCGGCAACGCGCATGTGTTGAGCCTATCGGCCCGCAAATCTCCTGCCATGGTCGAAGCCATTACCAGGAAACTCGCTACCCTGCCCGATGTCGAATATGCCGAGCCCGATTACATCATGCGCCCCACGCTGGTTCCTAACGACCCTTCTTATGGTTCGCAGTGGCATTACTATGGGCCCTTTGGTATCAATGCGCCAGCGGCCTGGGACATTACAACCGGCTCGGCAACGGTCCGGGTGGCCGTCATTGATACGGGCATTACGGACCATCCTGATCTCGCCGGACGCTGGGTGGGCGGCTACGACTTCATCGCGGATGTGCCCACCGCCAATGACGGGAACGGTCGCGATAGTGACCCACATGATCCAGGCGATTGGGTCACGGCCAACATGTGTGGCATAGGTCAACCAACTGAAAACAGCAGTTGGCATGGCACACACGTGGCCGGGACCATCGGGGCGGCTAGTAA
>DAINRK010000089.1:0-11518 GCA_036741855.1 Anaerolineales bacterium | reverse complement strand
CGGGAAAGACCCAGTGATTCTGGAATTTAGCTGGGACCTGCGCGGGGAGAATACGCCGGGGGAAACTGCCGTTTCCATCGTCGTCGAGGCGGAGGATGAACTGGGGTTGAAAAGCATAAGTGAACCGCTGCCGGTAACGATGTCGTATGTTCCGTTTGTAAGCCGCCCAGACGCTTGCCCATCTCTGATTTCGGAATACGCCCCCGCATTATGTTCAAATTGGGATCTGATGGTGTCGCTTTCAAGTCTCGCTGTGGCGGTGGCTGCATTAATTCTCGTGGTCGTATACATGCGGCGTAATCCCAGGGTTCAGCAACGGGTGAAGGAACGTCTCGGCACCATGATGACGCAGATGGGAGGCACGCGTATGGGGGGACCTCGCACAGGTGTAAACCCGGGTGCGACGAGAATGGTCGAGCCACTCGAATCTGCCAAGGCAATTCTCGTCGTGCTGGAAGGCAACAGCGGAACGAAGCTGACGGAATTCCGCCTCAACAGCACAACAACCCTCGGCCGCTCCAAGGAACACGCAGATTTGGTATTTCAACTTGATCAGGGGGACCGCAGCCCAATCAGCCGCTTGCACTGCACCCTGATTGAAAAGGACAGCTCGTTTGAGGTCACGGATCAGGGCAGTTCCAATGGAACTTTCCTGAATGGGACCCGCCTCAAATCCGGCGAGCGTCACCGGCTCAAGGATGGAGATATTCTGGAGTTGGCTCGAGTTCCAGACGGAGGCGTAAGACTTAAGTTTGGGGCTATATCGCCGCCTGCTGGTCACATGGGAACGAGGCTTGTTGAGCGGCCAGAGAAGGATTCCGATGATCTTCCCAAAGATGGTTACACTCCCACCAAGTTGATGTAGAAAGGGAGAAGGCCACATGACTCATTACGTCATCATTGGCGATGGGGGTGCAGGCACAACAGCTGCTTACTATATTCGTCAAGCTGATCCGTCCGGGCAGATCGAAATCTATTCAGACGATCCCAATGCGGCGTATTACCGCGCAGCGCTAACCAATTATTTGATCGGCGAACTGCGCGAGGCGCAGCTATTCGCAGTTCCACCGGATTTTTATCAGACGCAGAATGTCCAGCGCTCGTTGGGGCGCGTGGCTTCTCTTGATGGAAAAAATTCCCGTTTCACTCTGGACAACGGGAACGAGGTCACCTACGACCAGCTTTTAATTGCCGCGGGAGCCAGTCCAAATCCGCCAACGTTCGCCGGCACGGATTTGCCAGGCGTGATGACCATGCGTACTCTGCAGGATGCGCGCAGGGTCATGGATCTCGTTTCGGCGAAACGACTTCGCCAGGCCGTGGTGGTCGGGGGCGGACCGCTGGGGATCGAATGGGTACAAGGGTTGTTGCATCACCATGTACGCGTGATCTATTTGCTGCGGGGCGATATGTTCTTCGAAAAGGCGCTTGACCGAAAGGCTTCGGATTTAGTTATCAGTCGCCTGCGCGCGGAGGGTGTTGATGTTCGGGTCAATGAAGAGATTGACGCGGCACTTGCCGGGAAAGACGGCAGGTTGCGCGCTATTCGTCTCAAAAACTCCGGTAAGGAAGTTGATTGCCAGTTGGTGGGTGCGGCGATTGGTATTCGCCCAAATGTTGAATTTTTGGAAGGCTCCGGAATTGACGTGGCGGTGGATCCAAAACGAGGAACCCCACAAGGCATCAAGGTCAATGAAGCCATGCAGACGAATATCGCCAACGTATATGCCGCAGGAGATATCATACACCGCACGATGGGTTTGTGGGAGCCCGCGCGCCTTCAGGGACGCGTAGCTGGGCGCAACATGGCGGGCGGTTCCGAGTCGTTTCGACAAAGCGTACACTACAACGCCACCCGCCTTTATGATCTGGATTTTGCCGGTGTAGGCGAACTCGTCGAAAAACCCGGTGACGAGGTTCTGATTGATTTTCCGAAGGGCAGCGGCCGGGTAGCATATCGAAAGTTGATCATTCGTGAGGGAAAGCTCGTCGGCGCGATCATGCTGGGTCAGCGAAAAGAACGCGTTCGCAAATACGGAATGCATTATCGAAACCTGATTAATCAAGGCGTTGACATCTCAGCCGTCGCGAAAAATTTGCTTGACCCTGCCTTTGACCTGGCTTCGTGGATGGACTCTCGTGAGCTCGGCGATCAAATTGCATCCGCCCGTCGAATACCTGATCGTTCGAGCTTACTAACAAATGCCGGTATGCGCATGACGCGCAATGAGTTGAATGCAGAACTTCTAAAATCCGTTTCCGGCTCGCCAGCAGTTGCAGAGGCGATGTTACTTCACGGTGGATCCAAGGTTTCGTTAACAAATCTGACGAAGATTGGGCGTAATCCCAAAAATGATCTTGTGCTTAATGATCCTGAGGTTTCTGGGCAGCATGCCCAGATCCGTCGGGATGCATCTGGATTCTTGCTCGAAGATTTGCAAAGCAGTAATGGAACCTTCCTGAATGGAGCGCGGCTTAGCACTCCGGCGCGCCTGGCAAGCGGCGCGCTGATTAAGGTCGGGAAAACGCAACTTGAGTTTGCGATGGCAACTCCGAAAGAAAACCTGCATATGACTTCGGTTGGCTTGCCGGAAGCACCCCCCGCGCCATCCGCCGCACCATCCGATCCGGTATGGGGAACCTTGCAGGTCAACGGACGGGAAATTCCCCTGCGCATGCTCAGTCCCAATATCGGTAGGGATCCCAAAGCCGATATTTTTCTGGACGACTCAAGCATTTCCTATCTCCACGCTCAGCTTGTACAACAAGGAAACGATGCTTACCTACGGGATCTGGGCAGTCGCAACGGGACATACGTTAACGGTCAATTGATTAGTATTCCCCACAGGCTGGTGCACGGCGATCGGATTAAACTCGGCGAAACCTCGCTGATATTTCGATCAGGCTCTGCTCCTAAAAAGGAATCTTCAGAGCCTGCTCCAGTATTCGTCCCCAAGCAGGAGGAACGGCATGAGAGAGTGGAGGCTCCAGCACCCGTTCCGATGGAACCCCCACCCGTTCGGGCAGTAACTCCTCCGCCGCCGGAAATACCCATCCTTGCAAACGTGCCGACAGCTTTGGTCCTGAGCGTGCGTAGCGGGCCATTGGCAGGTCAGTCATTCCCATTGAATCAGTCGCCGATGACAGTGGGCCGCAACCCATCCAGTCATATCGCCATTCGGGATGAAAAAGCCAGTTGGCGTCATGCCATAATCAAACAGGAAGATATGAAGTGGTTCATTAGGGACCTTGGTAGCAGTAACCGTACCTTCTTGAACGACAAAGCCCTTGAGCCCAATCAGCCTTACCCTCTGCAACTCGGCGACCGTCTCCGGATCGGGGACACACTTTTAGAGGTAACCCAACATGCCAATTGATTACTTTGAGCAACTGCGCGAGGAAGTGGAACGGGAGGTGATGGCTTGCATCGGTTGTAATGATTGTATGCTGGCTTGTCCCCTGCCCGAAAAACGTTTTGTCACCATCGCCGAACTCAACGCGGGTGTGCTGGCCGAAACGATCAAAGCACCGAACGTGGCGGCCTTCGTCCAGGCATGTACACAGTGTGGGCAATGTATCCCGGCCTGCCCGGCAGACCTACATCGCGCTGATATGGTTCTGTGGAACAAAATGAAAGTGGAGAATGCCGCGCCGGATCAAGTCATGCAATTGCAGGTGGGTGAAAATGTCTCCGCCTCAGAATGGACGCTTGATTCACTTTCCCACCACCTGACCGCGATTCCACTCTTCCAGGGCGTTGAGCCACTCCACTTGCGACGCATGTTATTAAGTGGAACCCTGCGCCAACTTGCGTCGGATGAACTTCTGTGCCGGGAGGGTCAATATCACGAACGATTATTCATCGTGCTTGACGGGCAAATTGAACAAAGCATGACCGACGCATCAAATAATCGCGCGCATATTCTGGTGATGGGACCCGGGTCGTTTCATGGCGAGCTGTCAGTGCTCGGTAACCATGAAGAGTCTTATACATTGACAGCAATCCGCGCCTCGATCGTTCTTGAATTGACAAAGGCTACCGTTTATCGTCTGAAAAAGGAATCGACACCGTTCCGCAACACGATGGATGAACTGTATCGTCGCCGCGCCTTGTGGACCTACGCGCGTCAGTCTCCGCTGCTGGCAGCAGTGCCTGAACGGGCAGTGGAGAGCTTGCTGAGGCAATCTCATCTCCAATCCCTTAGAGCTGGTGAGATCCTCTATCGTGAAGGGGATCGTCCTGGCAATTTATATATTACCCGGTCAGGCTTTCTGAAGGTGGCGCGAAAAGTGGGGCAATCAGAATTGGTGTTGCAGTACTTCCGTGAAGGAGATGTATTTGGAGCGGCATCTGTGCTTTTTGAACAGCCACAATCCACGACCGTTTCGGCCAACACCCGCGCCGAGGTGATTGCCATCCCTGGCGCAGCGGTCCAGGAATTGTTAAATAACAACCCGAACCTGCGGCGCGAATTGGTGAAGCAAGCCAAACGCAATGAGGAACTCATTCAGCAGCAAAGCAGCAGACGTCCTGTGCAACCCGCGTTGACCAGCACAATGGGACTGACGACCACAATGACATTCGGGATGGAGGGGTTGCTCGAGCAGGGCATTATTCAGGGTCACGAGCTGCTGGTGATCAATACAGCAATTTGCACCAACTGCAACAACTGCGTTGACGCATGCGAAAGACGCCACGGGCATTCTCGCCTTGAGCGGCGCGGTTTGCAAATGGGTAATCTGCTGTTTCCAACCGCTTGCCGCCACTGTGAGGATCCAGTCTGTTTGTTGTGTTCAGTCAACGGAATTGTGCGTGCGCCAGATGGCGAAATTACCATTGTCAACGATAACTGCATTGGCTGCGGTGCCTGCGCGGAGCGTTGTCCTTACGGAAATATTCAAATGCATGAGCGGAATCCAAAAGGAGGGAATATTTTCTCAAGATTTTCACTGTTGGATTTGCTGAAGGGCAAGCAGGAAGATGAGCAAGGTCCGCAGCGTTTGGCAGTTAAATGTAATTTGTGCGCCGGGTATGAAGATTACGCCTGCGTCCGGGGTTGTCCTGTTGGAGCGGCGATGCGCGTGAACCCTGTTGAACAGTTCCGCGACACGAATTTGCACATCGGTTTGGAATCAAAAAAGCATCGATGAAGCAGACCAGCCTCCACCGCCCTACCACCCGGTTTGAACGCGCCAGACCCTGGATTTTGTTGGTCGTTTTGATCTTGTTCCTGATTGCCTTTGCGACCCGCTTCCAATTCAATGCCATTCGGTCCCTGCTGGAGGCGCGCGGCAATACCTTTGCGCTGGTTACAACTCTGGGCGTGTTGACAGTTATACTGATCGTCCTCACCTTTCTTTATAGCCTGCGCAAACGAAATCTTCAGGAACGTGCGCCCGGAACGATGATGGCATGGCTGCAGGCCCATGTTTATATTGGATTGCTTTCACTAGCAGTCGTATTCGCGCACATCTGGGTGCCTTCATTTGCAGAGGGTTGGACATCGGGCAAATACGCGCTGGCTGTCTTTAGCTTGCTTGTCCTGAGTGGAGTTGCGTGGCGGATCGTGTATTCCATTGTCCCACCGAACGTTGCAGAGAATGTGGGTAATTTATCTATATTCGATACGAAAGACAAAACCCGCACGACAAAAGTGGAAATAGACAAGCTATTGGCTGGCAAATCCGCGGAGTTTCGGCAGGCAGCCCAAAGCCGCTTGAATGCTTCAACCAAAGAAAAAAAATCGGGCGACAACAACGCGCCCGCGGGACTCGCAACCGAGGAGTCTGATTGGAAACGTTTCATTAGACTAGCCGAGCGCCTGGAACGTTATGCCCGTCGAGAAGTTCAGCAAAAAAGATACGCGCGATTTTTACAAGGCTGGAAACAATTACACATCCCGCTCGCTATCCTTTTGATTGCGCTGGTTGGGTTTCATATCTGGGAAACCCTGAACGTAACCCATGCACTATCGGACAGTGAGTTGCGTGGCCTGCCCCCCGCAACCGCCTGCGCGGCTTGTCATGCCGAAATTGTCGAAGAATGGAATCTGGCGATGCACTCCCAGGCGCAAAACGCGCCCATCGTGATCGCCCAAACCAACCTGGCACTGGAAAAATTTCCTCAATTCAAGCGCGCGTGCAACAACTGTCATGCGCCTATTGGCACATCGCTTACTGGAACGCCCACCCTTCCAATCGATGCTGAAAATGTACTGCGCGTTCATCCAAACGGCGCGGTGGTGGATGACGGCGTCAATTGCGTAGTCTGTCATACATTGACGGATGCGCCCACGGAACGGCGCGGCATGTCGAATGATTTTCCTGTTGTTACGGGAGGCATCAACCAGTTCGCCGAGATGTTTGGTCCTCCGCTCGGAGAACAGCCAGCATTGCCCAGTACGCGTCATGACTCGAAAGTTGGGTTTATGACCGATAGCGTCTCCGCCTCTCAACTCTGCGGCGCATGCCACAACGTCAAAGTAGATATTAACGGAAACGATGAGGTGACAGCTTTTCCCGGCAGTGAGGGCAATCAGCGCGATACTGACGGAGACCGTCAGTTGGATGAAAACGAACTTGAATTTGATGCAGATGGAAAAAAACTTCAAGACCTTGTGTTGCAAACTACATTTGATGAATGGCAGGATTATGTCGCCGCTCAGGAAGCGGAAGGACGGGACCCGCGAGGCTGTGTCGATTGTCACATGCCGCTAGAGACTCCGGGAGCGCTGGTCTCTTCGTCCCCTGGCAGTTTCTTCGCTGACGCGCCAGAACGCCCTCGTCATTCGCACAGCTTCATCGGCGTAGATTACAACCTGACGCCCGGCTATTATGAGAAGGAAGGAATGCCAGCGGAAGCGCGACAGCATGTGTTGGAGGATCGTGCCGGATTGTTAAGTTCTGCGATGGACCTTTCAATTGAGACCTCCGAACCGGCCTCGGGCAAACTTTCAGCAACGGTGACTATCGAAAGCAAACTCGAGGGACATAACCTCCCCACCGGCTTTGCCTTTGCCCGCCAGATGTGGCTGGAGGTCTTTGCCGAGACGAGTTCCGGCAGGCAGGTCTGCCTGGCGGATGTGGATATCAACGGGCAGGTCATCAAAGCAGATTGCGCCTCCGGGCAATTGGATTCGCCGCAAGCCGAATTGGTGACATGCGATCCGCTTGCTCTAGCGGAACTGGGATTGAAAGCCAGCAAGAATGATGAACTGGTTAAGTTGAATCCACTCTCCGTCGCGCCGCTAAGCAGATGCGATCCCTATTTGACGAACTTCCAAAAAATCCTAACGGATGGCGATATCGATCGCGATGAGGTATTCGAAGAAGTGCCATATCAGTCTCTCCTGGCAGATATCGTCAAGACGCGCGTACGCGTGAGCGACCAGCAGGCCATGGACGCGCTTAACAATACAATACTTGTAAATGAAGAACCGCGCGATTCGGCCTCTTATGTATATGATTTCGACCTGAGCGGCCTTGAAGGTAAGAATGTGACTGTCACCGCCATCATGCACTTCCGTCACCTGCCACCATATTTCATCAAAGCCCTGGATGGCGGATACCCTGATGGATTAAGCGCCTCTGATTTGCTGGAAAACATAACTGTGATAGATATCAAGACAGTCACGTCTGACTCTATATCTGTACCATAACCGCGAACAAGTTTAGGAGGACTATGATTGGTCAGAAACTCAATAATCGTTACGAGGTCACGACTCGCCTGGGCAAGGGAGCCATGGGCACAGTCTATCGCGCCCTCGATTCACAGAGTGGGCGCGAGGTGGCTATCAAGGTCATTTCAAGTGAACTGGCTGTGGATCCCGCCATGCTTGAGCGTTTCAAGCGTGAAGGTGAGGCCCTCAGGCAGCTTAGACATGTCAACATTGTAGGATTTTTAGATGCCTTTCAACATGGTGAACTCTCTATTATTGTTATGGAACATGTGTCGGGCGGTAGTTTGTTTGACTTGATCAAAAAAGGTCCCTTGCCTATTGAGCACGCCGTTCAGATTGCGCTTGACCTATGTGATGCGCTCATTCGCGCTCACAGGCTGAAGATTATCCACCGCGACATCAAACCAGAAAATATCCTGATCGATGAGGATGGAACGCCCAAGCTGGCGGATTTCGGCGTAGCGCGGTTGAGCGAAGGCACGCGAATGACCCGCAGTGGAGTGCAGGTTGGCACGCCCTATTACATGGCTCCCGAGGCTTGGGAGGGGAAAACCCTCGATGCACAGGCGGATATCTGGTCGTTGGGAGTGGTGCTGTTCGAGATGCTAAGCGGGCAGGTGCCTTTCGGTGGCGATACCCCACTTGCCGTGATGACTAAGATAAGCACAACGCCTCCACCAGACCTGAGGAAATTACGAACTGATGTGCCATCCGGGCTCGTGAGAATAATTGGCAAAATGCTAACACGCGACACGCGACGGCGTTATCAAACCATGCGCGAAGTGGCCGTAGATTTGGAACGCGAACAACAGGCCGTGACTCCCCGCACTAAGAAACCCAGAGTTGATATTTATGCACAGATTGCTGCAAGAATTGCTACGCTGAGGAAGAGCAGCGACACGATCCTCTCTACTTCAAAATCATCGCTCAGTAAGCTGGTCTCGGCATTAAAAGTAGCAGTTGGAAAAATACCGCCCAATTTTCGAATCGGGGGAATCATCGGCTTGATCATTTTAGTCATTGCCATAGTGTTTTTCCCTTCACTACAATCATTGTTTAATCCTCGCCCATCTTCGCCGGGATCTGTTTCTCCCCTGTTTGGAGCCGCTAATCCAGCGGATGGCGCAGTGGTTTTTTCTACCAGTACATCAGAGGGTGAAACCAAATTCTACCTTTATGATGTGGCGACTGGAAAATTTTCCATTATTAATGTCGGAGGTGGAAGTAATTGGGATCCGGTATTGAGTCCTGGTGGAAATATTTACTTTACTTCAGACCGCGATCTCAAAGCTGAGGTTTACAGGGCGAGGCTAATCGATGGGCAGTGGAAACCTGAACGTGTTACCAATACGGCTAGGGAGTTTGAAAGCTGGGGCGCCGCGCCGAGCGCCGGTGGAAATATTTATTTCACATCCAATCGAGAAGACGACAAAGCCGAGATTTACAGGGCCAGGCTGGTAAATGACAACTGGATCTATGAACGGGTTACGCGTACAGATGGTGACTTTGAAAGTTGGGGCGCCGCGCCGAGCGCCGGCGGAAATCTTTATTTCACATCCAATCGAGAAGACGACAAAGCCGAGATTTACAGGGCCAGGCTGGTCGATGGAAACTGGACTTATGAACGCGTTACGCGTACAGAGGGTGACTTTGAAAGTTGGGGAGCCGCGCCGAGTCCCAGCGGAAATCTCTATTTCACCTCAAATCGAGAAGATGATAAGGCCGAGATCTACCGGAGGCTGATAGGCGGTGGCATCGAACGTGTGACGCGCACAGATGGTGACTTTGATAGCTGGGGACCCATTTTTTATGGACTGAATCTCTACTTTAGTTCGAACCGTTCTACCAGAAATGAAGTGTACCTGCTAGATCCACCCAAAAATGTATTAGGCATAGAAAGTTGGACAAATTTATTGGATGAAGCATCAGATGGAGCCTCTCCAGATTTTTAAACAACCTCCTTCCCTCATTTACTCTATAGGGTCCGTGGCGAAATTTGTTTATAGAAGATCCCAGAATCGTTTCTAAACATCTGGAGTTAATCTTATTAGGGATTTATGCATGATCAATGAAATACTCAACAATCGTTACAGGATTACTTCCCTGTTGGGTGAAGGGGCGATGGGAGAAGTGTACCTCGCCGGCGATGAACAGACTGGTCAGCAAGTGGCCGTAAAGATTCTTGCCTCTCAACTGATCTCGAAGCCAGAATTGATCGAGCGCTTCAAACGTGAGGCAGATACCCTTCGTAAGCTCGACCATCCCAATATCGTAAAGTTTCTAGATACCTTCGAATACGAAGGTCAATACGTGATCGTGATGGAATATTTGGGGGGCGGCAGTCTCCATGATCTCATCAAAAAGGAGTCCATACCTGTTGAACATGTGCGTGGCATCACATTGGAATTGTGCGATGCACTGATCCGCTCTCACCATTTAAATATCATTCATCGCGACATCAAGCCAGAAAATGTACTGCTGACCGAGGATGGCAAGCCAAAACTCGCTGATTTCGGCGTCGCAAGATTCAGCGAAGGAACACGCATGACTCGTAGTGGAGTACAAGTTGGCACTCCTTACTACATGTCTCCCGAGGCCTGGGAAGGTAAGACGTTAGACGCGCAAGCGGACATTTGGTCGCTGGGTGTGATGCTGTTCGAAATGCTATCAGGACAGGTTCCCTTCGACGGAGACACGGGTGCTGCGGTCATGAATAAGGTACTGACGGCCCCGCCGCCGGACTTAAAAAAACTGCGAGCTGAAGTTTCACCGGGCCTGATAAAAATTGTTAGTCGCATGCTCACGCGCGACAAGAAGCGCCGCTACCAAACCATGCGAGAAGTGGCAGTTGACCTGGAACGTGGTCATCCATCGAACACGTCCCCTGTGTTACTATCAAAGGCAGGTATATTTGTCGCTGGGGCGTTTTTGATTGCGATCATCATTTTGGGTGCCGGGCTGGGTCTGAATAAATTTCCACCGAGCAGTGGTACTCCCACAAGCACTCAAGAGGCTTTGTCGAATCCAACACAGACGGAATCCATTACAACGACGATTCCGGCTACGGCGTCCCTGGATATTGGTTCAACCATGACCGCAGTTGAAGATGGCATGATTCTGGTTTATGTGCCTGCAGGTAATTTTGTAATGGGCTCTTCACCAGATGTGCAGGCGGATATGTTGGCGCTCTGCAAAAATTGCGACCCAGCTTCGGTCACCGATCAGAGTCCTCAGCGTTCCATTTCCCTCGACTCTTTTTGGATGTACAGAACGGAAGTTACGATTGGTCAATTTCGAAAATTTGTTGAAAGTGAAAATTATGTAACTTCAGCGGAGAAAAAGGGCTCTTCAATTATTTTCGATACATCCACAAACCAATACATTACAAGACCCGGTGTGAGCTGGTCAAAACCGGATGGAAACCCCATAGATCTTGAACAATATGCGGATTTTGCAGTAACACAGGTTAGCTGGGAGGACGCGCGCTCCTATTGCAGTTGGGCCGGTAGTCGGCTGCCGACAGAAGCAGAATGGGAAAAAGCAGCAAGATCGGTGGATGGCAGGTTTTTTCCCTGGGGAAATGACATCCCTAACAATCAATATCTGAATTTCGATTTGGTAAATGATGGCCCAGTTAAAGTTATGAGTTACCCCGCCGGTATCACTCCATTTGGGGCATATGATATGGCAGGAAATGTTTGGGAATGGGTAAATGATCGGTACGCGGAAAGTTACGATCCAGACGAAACTCGCAATCCGACGGGCGCTCGATCGGGTGATGGACGCGTGATACGGGGCGGCTCGTGGGCCTCAGAATTGGACATTGAGTTGGTGAATAT
>DAINRK010000088.1:0-11663 GCA_036741855.1 Anaerolineales bacterium | reverse complement strand
GGAGTGCACTATACTCAAACAAATTCCGTCAAAGTGGCGTTGTCTCGTCCCGCCCACCAGCGGGTAAAGCGAGCCGTTAGCCGCCTTCTCTCTACCGAATTGAGATTGAAGAAATTTATATATGAAATTCCTGGAGGATACCAAAATACCCTATCATCCTTATCCCGAACTACGGGACGTACTTAATATCTTTGTGAATGAAATTGCAGCAGAATTAAGAGAAAATCTCGTTGGTATATATCTTGTTGGCTCAATTGCTTCTGGCGATTTTGATTTAGATAGCGATGTGGATTTCTTGGTTGTGACAAATACTGAATTAACTGAAGCCGATATGAAACCACTTCAAGACATTCAAATAAAGATTCATGATATCGATTGTTATCCAGCAAAACATTTAGAAGGTTCATATATAAATATCAGCGACCTCAACGATTGGAGTACAGTAGGAGAAAAGAAACTCTATTATTTCGATAACGGCAGTACCACATATGAACAATCAACTCATGATAACCAGTGGCATGTTCGGTGGATTCTTCGAGAGCGTGGAATTACTTTGACTGGTCAAAAACCCGAAACATTTTTACGAGCAATTCCCCTAAATGAACTGTCTAATGAAATAAATATGACAATGTTCCAAGTAAAAAGATTTTTTGAAGATGAAATAAATCGCCCTCTAAGTTTTTTCAACTCCCGCTTTGGTCAGTCCTTTGCTGTTTTGACATATTGCCGAATGTTACATACTCTTCATACAGGGACAGTGCAATCCAAAAAGGCTGGGGTGCAATGGGCTAAACAATTTGTAGATCCTAAATGGGTAAATCTAATCGACCAAGCATGGAACGAACGGGAAGGAGTTCGGTTTGGAGAAAAAATAGCTCAGCGAGCAGAAACATCATTACTTTATGAAACACTAGAATTCATAAAATATGCTATTGCACACATTGATAATGTTGAAATCTGAGCGAGTTAAACAGTATCAGCAATGAGGCGGGCTAACAAAGCGTGCACTGGACGCTGGGGAGCCCCGGCGCTCATGCGCTCGGAGTGGACGATGGTCGCAGCGGACTGCTCCCTCGCCCGCGCACATCTCAGGCAGTTTTCCACGCCTCAGCCTTTTTCCGCTTGGACGGTTTCGCGCCATCCGCCCCAGCGCCATGCTCCGCGAACGCAAACCGTTTGGCACTAGTAACCATAATTTTAGGAGTAGCAAATAATTACTCAGAGCCATCTCACTACAGGTAACGATAAACACCTTGCCTATCTTGATTCTGGTGGCGATGGCATGCCGCTCTTACTCATCCACGGTCTCATGGTCAGCGGAGAGATGTATCAACCCGTGTTACCCGCCTTGTCAATGCATCACCGCATTATTGTGCCAGACCTCCGCGGGCATGGGCATAGCGGCTCACTTCCAGGACCATATCACGTGGAGCAACTTGCCTATGATTTAGCGCAACTCTTGGATGATTTGCAGATTGATATGGTCAACGTTTTGGGCTACTCGCAGGGCGGCGCAGTGGCACAGCAGTTCGCGCATGATTATCCTAAGCGCGTGAATAACCTGACGCTGGCTTGCACCTTTGCCTACAACATGCTTTCGCGCCGCGAACAACTGGATGGCAGGTTGTCGCCCTGGTTGGTGCGAATTCTGGGTGTGCGCCAGATGGGCAAACTCGCAATAGAAAATGGTGGTGGTCAGCACGTACCTCGTGAGACTGCACTTTGGCTCCAGGAAATCATAGCGGCCAATGACAAAATGAACATGGTCGCGGCGGTCAGGGCGATGTTAGACTTTGACAGTCGCACATGGCTGCATCAAATCATATGCCCAACGCTGATAATCTCTGGTGCGGAGGATAAAGCAGTACCGCTCACACACGCACAAATGCTGGCGCAAGGTATTCCTAACACCCAACTGCATGTGATTGATGGCGCGGGTCATTTCATGATTTTCACTCATACGGTTACTTTCATCCAGACTGTCGAAGCATTTCTGGCATCCGTCAATCGCGCATAGCGAGTCTTGCGTTCTGTGAAACTGCCCAACAAAAGCGTGCACTGGACGCTGGGGATTCTGGCGCCCGCTTCGCGCAAGCAGTTTTCTACGCATCAGCCTTTTTCCGCTCGGACGGGGGAACCCCGTCCACCCCAGCGCCAGTAACGCCAGCCGTTAGGCGGCGCATGTTAGAATAACGCGGGTCCGCATTCGAACTGCGGCGAGGTTCCAACCCAAGTCAGTATGAGGAGATTTCTATGGGCCCAAAAAAGGACACTCAAATGTCCGCGAAGAGTTCCACCGCGATCAACAAGAAGTCCAAGGGATTCACGGCGGAGGAAAAAGCCGCGATGAAGAATCGCGCCCAAGAACTGAAGGCAGAAGCACGCGCGAACAAGGACAAGGCGGAAGGGGAAAACGCCGTGCTCGCGGCGATCGCCGCGATGCAGGAACCGGATCGGGCCATGGCCAAGCGGCTGCATGCGATTATCAAAGCCAGCGCGCCAGCCCTCTCACCGAAAACCTGGTATGGGATGCCCGCGTATGCCAACAAGGAAGGCAAGGTCGTCTGCTTCTTCCAAACCGCGCAGAAGTTCAACACGAGGTACGCGACGTTTGGCTTCAACGACACGGCGAACCTCGACGAAGGCGCCCTGTGGCCGGTGGCCTTCGCGCTGAAGGAGTTGACTGCCACCGAAGAGGCAAGGATCAGCGCGCTCGTGAAGAAAGCGCTGAGCTGAGGACTTATCTCGCCACTGGCGCCCGCCCCAGGCCGGATCGTTGGTCGGGTCGAGAACGCACACCATCGTACGCGGAACTACAAAAGGCGAAATAAGAAATTAAACCGCTCAATATAGGGTGCACTGGACCCTGGGGACTGCCGCTTCGCAGCGTGCGCCACGCTTCGCGCAAGCAGTTTTCTACACCTAAGCCTTTTTCTGGTCAGACGGGGAACCCCGTCCGCCCCAGTAACGCAAATCGTTAGAACCAAGGGCAAAATTCTTTTACAGAACTTGTGTACTCTGGCTGGGGGTGGTCGTCTTGCCTTCGCCATTGCCCCGTGTTAGAATGCAGTCTCTGCAGATCCAGGCTGCATCCCGTCCGCGGGAAGGGATGATCCCACCTGAGGTTTTTAAATCAAACGAGTATTGACAATCTCTCTTTTGCCCGTCAGCGGACACCGGGCGACAAAGGAGAAGTCATGTCTCGCAATCTACCACCCCACCCCAATCTCGAACATCTTAAGAAACAGGCAAAGGATCTTTTGCATAATTTGCAACAGCAAAATCCTAACGCTAAACTTGCGGATGCACAATTTGCCCTCGCACGCGAGTATGGATTTGCAAGTTGGCCCAAGCTCAAATCGTATGTGGAATCACTTTTAATAAGAGTGGAGCCGGAAAACGCGAATCCGTTTGTTGGCAAATGGAGGGCGAATCTGTCGAAGTCAAAGCGGCATCCTGCCAACCAGTTCCAAAGTGCGATGATAGAATTTAAAGTGGACGGCAATACAGTAACCATCATTGATGCCGTTATCGATGAATCAGGCCACGAGGTAACTGCCAATAACACGATTCTAGTCGACGGTAACGAGCATCCGTCCGAGAATGGCAACGGATACATACTGGTTGCCAAATGGAATGGACCACGAGTCATTGAGACGTCCGCGACAAAGGACGGTTTGGATGTTGGCTGGGGCAAATATGAAGTTTCAAAAGATGGCAAAACTCTTACCATCTCAGGAGATGAGCAAATGATCGTACTTGATCGTAGCTAACTTGGGCTAGGTCAGCGATCTCACAACTAAAAAACGGTCACGCCCGGGCGTGACCGTTTCGCATTTACACCTGTGGCAAACTGCGCCTCAAAATGTTATACATCGGTAGAGATTTGACTGCGCCTTCAACAACACAAGTTGCGGGGTTATCCACGAGATAGGCCGGGATGCCCAGTGATTTGGTCAACAGTTTATCAATGCCGCGCAACAAGGCGCCACTTCCACATAATGCCACGCCTCGATCAATAATATCTGCGACCAGTTCTGGTGGCGTTTTCTCGAGCACACGACGCCCAGTTTCGATCACAGCCTTGAGCGGTTCTTGCAAGGCTTCTACGATTTCACCCGTAGTCAGGGTAACGGGACGAGGCAAGCCTGTTACTTGATCCTGTCCCTGCACTTCCATGCTATTTTCCGTATCCTGTGGAACGGCCGCTCCGATTTTCATTTTCAAATGTTCTGCAGTTACCTGACCCACTACAATCCCATATTTTCGACGTACATAATTGACAATGGCTTCATCGAGATCAATGCCACCTGCACGCAGCGTTTCGGCAGAAACTATTCCATACATTGCCAGGACTGCAGCTTCCGTGCACCCACCACCCAGGCAGATGACCATATTTCCTGATGGAGAATTAATTGGGAGGTCCACACCGAGCGCGGCGGCGAGTGGTTGCTGGATCAGAAATGCTTCGCGGCTCCCCGCCTCCAATACTGCTTCGTAGACCGCCCGGCGTTCCACGCTGGTCACACCATAAGGGACAGAGATCATTACACGAGGGCGAAAGATGCGCATCGATCCACTAACACGTTGGAGCAGATACGAGAGAAGCGTTTCCGTGATCTCATAATCCGCGATGACGCCGTTCTTCAGTGGGCGCGCAACTTCAATGCTTTCGGGCACGCGACCATACATATCGCGCGCCTCCTGCCCGACAGCCACCATTTTCTGGTCGGCAACTTCGATGGCGACGATCGTTGGTTCTTCCAACAATACGCGAGTGCTATCCGCCAGGCGTGTGAACATGGTGCCCAGATCAATACCCAGGTCTTTGGAAAAGAGTGCCACGGTTCCTTTAAGTCAGCAAATAACGCTTTTATCTATGATTTGATTTAAGTTGAAGATATCGAACGAACATCCTGCCACTACGACGCGATCTCACATACTTGCTGAAAACTGGATGTGAACTTTATTCACGTGCGATAGATTCCCTTCGTGAGGAGGAGTACAAGCGAATCAATCATACCTGAAAGGCACAGCGTTGTCTAGTTGGAAATGTTTTTCACTCTGAAACCTTGTCAATTGAAGATCTTGTACTATACTACCGCTTGTTTCAAATAAGAAATAAGGTATTTGAACTGATTTGCCGGCTAAACTTCAAATTTCAAGTTTGGCTCATTATGCGGCACTCTGTAGTTTGCGAAAATTATTCAAAGGAGAAAAAAAATGCTGCCTCGCGGAGATGAAAATCCCCCAAGTCGTCGCATGAAAAGATATTGGAAGATCGCGGTTCTTGCCAACATCAAGGATGATACACACCCCAAGCCGGATGGCGTGCCACCAGATGCCTTCGCGGACTATGACCATATCGAGACGATTGACTCGATCCGTGCCGCGCTCGAAACGGACGGCCATCAAACCGTCTTCATCCACGCTGATACGGACCTTCCATACGCGCTCCGCGATGAAAAACCAGATATTTGCTTCAACATCGCCGAAGGGCTCGGCGGTGAGGCGCGTGAGGCACAAGTCCCGGCATTATTGGAAATGATGCAGATCCCCTATACCGGCTCCCGCGTATTGGCAAACGGAATCTCACTGGATAAAACGCTGACGAAACGAATATGGCGCGACCGGCGCCTGCCCGTTGCACCTTTTCAGGAATTCAGCGCCGGTGATGAACCGCTGCGTCCAGAACTTAATTTTCCGCTTTTCGTAAAGCCCGCGCGCGAGGGCACAGGCATGGGTGTGGATACCAATGCCATCGTCAAGAACGAAAAGGAGCTTCGTGAACGCGCCATGTACATCATAGAAACATATCAACAACCTGCGCTCGTGGAAACCTTCTTACCTGGCCGCGAATTCACAGTCGGTATTATGGGTCGTGCGGATGCAAAGTTATTTTCACGCAACCCCGAATGGTATGAGAAGGATGGCTTTCATCGCTTTCCCATCCTTGAGCTGGATATGACGCGTTCCGTGACTCCTCAAGTGTACAGCCATTCTTCGAAATCAAAAGATGTCGGAGAGGAAGGCGCGCCTGGCTACATCTGCCCCGCAGATATTGAACCCGAGCTCGAAAAGAAGCTCAAATACTTTGCACTGCGCGCGCATCAATTGCTTTACGCGTTGGATGTCTCGCGCACAGATATTCGCCTGGATGAAGATGGCAACCCGCGCTTGCTCGAAATCAATACACTTCCGGGCTTGACCCCAGACTATAGTGACTTGTGTCTCCAAGCGAAAGCTGAGGGCATTCGTTATGAAGATTTGATTTTGGATATCCTCTATCTTGGTGCATCACGCTGGGGCATGGTGGAACCGCGCGAAATAGCTGCCGAACCAAACAAGAAAAAATAGATTTACAATTCTGCTCCAGGTGGCATCCTCGCCGCCGAGGACGGCGGCTTGAGCAAGTGCGGAAATGAAGACCGCCAGAAGTATAAAACTTCTGGCGGTCTTCATTGAACTAAGAATGATTTTGTGGGGCTACAACCGTCTATCGAGCTTCCTTATTTGCCATCTTTGTCTTGAGCCATTTCAAGCGGAAGGTTTCTTCACGCTCGCGCTCCTCAAGTGAACTGACGATGAACGTGATCATATCCTGATATTGCGGAATAAAAATATGCTGGAGTGCATTCACACGGCGTTGAGTCTTGCGCAATTCATTCGCCAGACGCCACACTGTGGCGGTAAGCATAGCTAATTGAGGAATCCGTAGCAACACATCGCGGAACGCAGTGCTGGCTTCGTCCAAAACCGCAGCCGTGTCACCAGGGCTGTAAAGCAGTTTCGGAGGTTCACCGCGCGCTTCGATCTGGGGGATCGCTACACCCATAATCCCGCGCAATCTGAGATGTACATCGACCGTTTTGTTTACGGCAAGAGAAGCCCACTCCACATGATCGCTACCCATCACCAGCCGGGCCTTCTCCATGGCATCATAAGCCGTTTGGAGTAATGCCCACACTTCCTTTTGAACCGCGTCTGCTTCCTTTGCCACACTGACCAGTTCAGTTGTCAAAGCCTCACGCTTGCGGTCAAGGATTTCATAACCTTCCTTCGCAAAGCGAAGTTCCTTCTTAAGACGGATCAGGTTTGTGCGGGTAGGAGCAACACTAATTTGCGGCATCTTCGCCTTTATAGTATTTTGCGATCTCTTCCAATGTCACACGGGTGAGTTCGTTCTTCGGCAGTAGGGAGAGGAGTTTCCAGCCGATCTCCAGCGTCCTTTCGATGCTTCGGTTTTCGGTGAAACTCTGATTAACAAATTCGCGCTCGAAGGCTCGCCCGAACTTCAAGTATCTCTGGTCCACTTCACCCAGTTCTTCCTCACCGATCACGGATGCCAGCGCACGGATGTCCTGCGTCTTGGCATAGGCTGCGTACAGTTGCGCGCCCCAGCGCGGGTGATCGTCACGCGTGCGACCTTTACCGATACCGTCCTTCATCAAACGGGAAAGGCTTGGCAGAACTGCCACAGGGGGGTAGATACCGGAAAAGTAAAGCTCACGCCCAAGCACGATCTGTCCCTCGGTGATGTAGCCGGTGAGGTCAGGCATAGGATGCGTGATATCGTCATTCGGCATTGTAAGAATTGGAATTTGTGTAATGGAGCCCTTACTTGTGCGAATACGGCCCGTGCGTTCGTACATGGACGCGAGGTCGCTATACAGGTAACCGGGATATCCTTTGCGGCTTGGCACTTCACCGCGTACGTTCGAGATTTGCCGCAGAGCTTCGCCGTAGTTGGTCATATCGGTGAGGACCACGAGTACGTGCTTCTCGAGCTCATAAGCAAGATATTCTGCAAGGGTCAGAGCGGCGCGCGGGGTGACGATACGCTCTACCGGAGGATCGTCTGCCAGGTTGAGGAACATTGCCACACGGGTCAACGCTCCGCTTTCAGTGAACGATCTGCGGAAGTAATCTGCCACGTCATTCTTGACGCCCATCGCGGCAAACACGATAGCGAATTCCTCGGCTTCGGTTTGGGTTTCACCAGCTACGTGGCCCAAGGTAGCCTGGCGGACAATTTGCGCCGCCAATTGATCATGCGGCATGCCCGCGCCAGAGAACAAAGGAAGTTTCTGGCCGCGCAGGAGGGTGTTCACGCCATCGATGGTCGAAATGCCGGTCTGGATATAATCGCGGGGGTAAATACGTGCGGTAGGGTTGATTGGCTGGCCGTTGACATCGCGATAGCTATCGGTCAGTGGTTCAGGACCGCCGTCAATCGGGGAGCCCAAACCGTCGAAAATGCGTCCGAGCATTTCTTCGGCAACCGGCATGTGGAGTGTGGTTCCGAGAAAACGGACACGTGTGCCGTCAATAGATAAGCCTGTGGAACCGGCGAACACCTGGATTACTGCGAATCCCTCGCCAACCTCGAGCACGCGTCCGCGACGATGTTGACCGCGCGAATCTTGGATTTCCACGACTTCATCGTAACTGACGTTCGCGCCGCCCTCCACGACCATGATCGGTCCTTCGATGCGACCGACACCGACGACTTCCTGGCCACCTTGTACTGTTACTTCGCTCATGATCTATACTCCGCATCCAGTTGACTCATCTGCTCGTCAAGTTGATTTTGAATATCGTCCAGTTTTCCCAGCTCTTCATTCGTCACACTGGATTTTGCGCGAATGATAGTATCCACAATTGGCAGGTCATGAATGACAGAAATCGGCGCGCCCCGCCGAATGATATTCATGCCGCGCTCATGGAAGTAAAGGACGAGTTCGAGCAGGCGAATCTGCTTATCGACCGAAGAATAGGCATCCACGGTGTCTGTGGCGTTTTGCTGCAAAATACCTTCGCGGATCAACCGGGTCGTTTCCAGAACCATACGCTCGGCATAAGGCAAGGCATCGGGTCCGACGAGCTTGACAATCTGTGACAGGCGGCTCTCCTCGCTTAATAATTCCATGGCGCGGGTACGCATTGCCAGCCAGTCCTTGCCAGTTTTTTCGCGCCACCAATCCGCCACATCCTCGATATATTCGCTGTAGCTATCCAGCCAGTTGATAGCTGGGAAGTGCCGCGCGGAGGCGAGTGATTTATCCAGCGCCCAGAAGCAGCGGATGAAGCGTTTCGTGTGCTGCGTCACCGGCTCCGAGAAGTCACCACCTGGAGGTGACACAGCGCCCACGATGCTTACGGATCCCTGGGTCCCGTTCAAATTATCTACAGACCCAGCTCGCTCGTAGAATTCAGCGAGTCGACCAGCCAGGTAAGCGGGATAGCCTTCTTCAGCAGGCATTTCTTCGAGACGGCCCGAAACTTCGCGCAACGCTTCTGCCCAACGAGAGGTTGAATCTGCCATAAGGGCCACGCTGTAGCCCATATCGCGATAATACTCTGCAATGGTGATGCCAGTGTAGATGCTGGCTTCACGCGCCGCAACTGGCATGTTGGATGTATTCGCGATCAATACGGTGCGTTCCATCAATGGACGACCAGATCTTGGATCCACCAAATGTGGAAATTCCTGCAACACTTCAGTCATCTCGTTACCGCGTTCACCGCATCCGATGTAGACGATCACCTGCGCGTCCGCCCATTTCGCAATGCTGTGTTGCGTAACTGTCTTGCCTGAACCGAATGGACCAGGAATACCAGCCGCGCCACCCTTGGCGACGGGAAAGAATGTATCCAGAATACGCTGACCGGTGATCAAGGGGACATGCGCTCCGAGGCGCCGAACAAACGGACGCGGACGTCGGACGGGCCAACGCTGAAGCATGATCACATCTTTTTCCTGCTTGCCCATTTTGATTCGAGCAATTGGTTCATCAACCGTATATTCACCCTCGGCGGCAACCCAGGTTATCTCGCCGGCATCGTCAGGGTGGAGCATCACGCGATGTTCGAAGGTATCCGTCTCCATGGCGATGCCCAGGATCGCGCCGCCTTTGACTTCGTCGCCGACTTTCACTTTTGGAGTGTATTTCCACTTCTTCTGGCGATCGATCGGATCGAAGCGCGCGCCGCGATTGATGAACGAACCCATTGCCTTTTCGATCAACGGAAGCGGACGCTGTACGCCATCGTAAATACTTTGGATTAAACCAGGTCCCAATTGAACCGATAAAGGCAAGCCTGTTCCATAAATTGGCGCGCCCGTCTGCATACCCGCAGTCTCTTCGTAGACCTGAACCGTCATCTGATCGCCTCTGAGGCCGATCACTTCACCGACGAGCCGATCGTCGCCAACTTCGACGAGCTCGAGCATACCCACGTGACGGGATCCGCGCGCTCGCACGACGGGACCGCTGATCCAGGTGATTGTTCCAACTTGATCACTCATGCTTTTTCTCCAATCAACACATGATAAACCGAGGAGCGCAATGCATTTTGCAGGCGATTCAATCGAGTCTCCAACGTATTATCGTAGTGGAGTTTTCCATCAGCAGCATCCACAACGACTCCCATACCTTCCTCAAGTGCACCTGTAATATTGAACTCTCCATCCAGTTCCTTTGAGATTTCATCTAGCGCGCCCTTTTTCAAGGATTTTTGTGTCGTTTCATCTGCTCTAATATCAGCCTTTTTTACTCTTAGCTGAGTTAATGCTTCACGAAGCAGCATTGAGGCCATTTGATCAAAGTCGGGCCGCTTTTGAACCTCTGGCAGTTTTTCTTTCACAGCTTTGAACACCCGATCGAGCAATTTTTCGCGGTGTGCGAGTTCCAATGAACGGGCCTTTAATTGGGCTGTTGCAACTGCCTGGCCACGGAGGCGCTCTACCTCTTCTCGGGCGCGGTCAAGGATGGCTTTCCGTTCGGCTTCCGCATGTTCCTGCGCACGCTTTCGGATCGCCTCTGCTTTTTCTTTTGCTTCGGCTTTTATTTGTTCAGCCTCATCGCGCGCTTCGGTCAAAATGGCGCGTTCCAGCATCTCGATATCTTGTGTTTCAGTTTTCATAAATAAACTATCCGATCTACCTTCGTGCACTCAACAAGTGATGCAGAAAGATTCATAACTTTATCCCAATGGCACGAAGAACAATTTCGCCAAGAGACGCCTGACCTTCGGGAACGCCACCTTGAGACGGGATCTCAACGATTAGCGGAACCGTACTACGCAGTTTGAGATGTTCCATCCTGGCAGGGATCAGTTGAGCAACATCCTGAGTGACGAGGACAATGCCGACGTCCCTGGCTGCCTGGGCGTCATCTAATGCCTGGTTTACTTCAGCCGCGGTGGTAGCCACTCGCCCGCCTACACCGGCAAGAGAGAATCCCAGAACAGCATCAGGATGGCCGATTACCAGGACCTTCATCGTTTTCTACCCGAACAAAACCAGGAAGGCGATGAGCAGACCATAAATGGCAACACCTTCTGCAAGACCCACAAAGATGAGCGAACGGCCTAAGGCTTCCGGCTTTTCAGCAATCGCACCGATCGCTGCCGCTCCGGTACCACTTACCGCCACACCAGCGCCAAGGGCCGCCAGGCCGGTCGAGATACCTGCTGCCAGTGATGCATACGGATCAGCTGCTGCTTCCTGAGCCAATACTCCGGCCGCCATAGCCGTCTCAGGCGAAACAAGCCAAACGGCTACGATGCCTAGGGCCATCAAAACTAGAAACGCGTTGTAGCCCTTGAACGCAACTACCAAATCTGTTGCGGCTTTTACCGGGTTGTTACTGCGCAGGCTT
>DAINRK010000087.1:0-11746 GCA_036741855.1 Anaerolineales bacterium | reverse complement strand
ATCTCGATGAGCACTGCCTGTACTCCAATGGCAATGAGCAGAAAGGCGATGTTCGGGTCGACAAGCAGCAGCAAAAATTGTTCTATGAAACTCATATTGAATGATTCAATCTGCACGTTGGTGGTGTTGAGCGTACGAGGTCCATCACTCATTTGAACAGTGAATTCATTCAAGTCTTGCAGTAAGTTTTCAGTATCATCCGCGATGCAATCGATCAAGTGGACTTCAAGTGCCTCATTTGCAGACACGGCTTTGGCTTCATCGATCATGGCTTCGGCAAGTTTTAATGCATCTTCACCCCGCGGTACCACAAACGGATGGATCGCGGCTTTTATGATCTCTTTTGCTTTTGTTTCAGCAGTTGAATTGAGATTTTCACCCGAACTGCTAATCGGGCTGGATGCGCCGATGGACGTTTCAGGAGCCATCGCAGAGGCATGACCCGCCATGGTGATCATCGCTCCTGCACTCGCCGCGATCGCATTTCTTGGTGCCACATAAACAACTACAGGCGTGTCGCTCGCACGGATCTCTTTGATGATCTCGAGCATGGTGTCGACGCTTCCACCTGGGGTATTAAGTTGAATAATAAGGACTTCGGCGTTTTCTCGTCTTGCTCTTTCAATTCCCCGCTTGATATATTCCAACATGGGCGGCATGATCGGTCCATCCGCGGTCATGACAATCGCAAGAGGTTCGTCAGTTTGCGCCCGCGCGGGCTGGAAGATTGTCAGTATTGCGCCAAGAAAAATCAGCAGAAAACCAATCCGTTTCATGGATTGGATTATAACCCTCAAAAGATAAGGGCGGGATGATTATCCCGCCCAACAATTCAGAAACCTACCTCTATCACCAGCACTTAATGTTTCCTTCGCCGCAACCAGTCGGAGCCCAATACCAATATCAGGGAAAATAATCCCAATACCAATGCCGCACTATATGCCCCAATATACTGGCGTTCCTCGAGCGCGCGATAGATAAACAGGGTCGCTGTTTCGGTTCGTCCCTGCACGCCTCCGCCGATGACCAATACTGCCCCGAATTCACCAAGCGCGCGGGCAAAGGTCAGTGTGATGCCGTAGATCATTCCCCAGCGTAATGCGGGAAATGTCACCCGCCAGAAAGTCTGCCAGCCGTTTGCCCCAAGCGTCGCGGCGGCTTTCTCCTGCCTGGTATCGAAAGCTTCCAATACCGGGATCAGTTCACGGATCATAAATGGCAGAGTGACGAACATTGTTGCCAGCAGCATTCCGGGCATCGCAAACGCGACCTGGATTCCCAACTGCTCGATCACTGGTGCCAGTATGCCATTGCGCCCAAAGAGCAGCAGCAACATATATCCAGCAACCACAGGCGAGACAGCAAAGGGCATATCCACCAACCCGTTGATGAGATTACGTCCGGGAAAACGATGACGGACGAAAACCCAGGCTACTAATGTGCCAAAGATAGCATGGATGGTGACAACCACAAGGCTGATCCACAATGTATTCCAAAATGCCAGAAATACATCCGGCTGGTTGAGCGAAGAGATGATCTCACCAATTCCCTTTTCAAAGGCTCCAAATGCCAGCGCGGTGATGGGTGTCAGTATAAGGAAAGCAACATAAAACACGACGATCGCGATCAATATCCAACTCGTCCATTTCCCTTTGTTTTTATCCATCCAGGTTAGGAGCGAGCTTTGTTCCTTCGTTTGAGTTGTATGTGAGGAGATAGTCACACTCATGTTAATTCCCTTTTAGAACTTTTCGAACGTTTGCGAAGGTAGTCTGCAAGCATGAGCAGGCTGTAAGCAATGGCCACCATGACGATGGAAACTGCGCTGGCACCCAGTCTGTTCTCGGATTCCACTTCGCCGAAGACATACACTGCAGCTGTTTGAGAAAGGAACGGGATATTTCCCGCGACGATGACAATCGAACCGAACTCACCAATGGCACGCGCGAAGCTGAGCAACGCGCCGGTGACGACCGGGAGTGTCAATGGTGGTAGGATGATGCGTCGGAATATTGTCCAGCCGCCCGCACCAAGCGTCGCTGCCGCGCGTTCCTGCGCGAGATCGAGTTCCATCAACACTGGCTGCACCGAGCGCACTACAAATGGGAAGGTTAGAAATAAGAGAGCCAGGATAATCCCTGGTGGGGCATATATGACTGAAAAATCAAACTGCTCTTTCAGCCATGAACCCAGCACCTCTTGCGGTCCAAAGAGGATCACCAACATGACACCTGTCACTAGTGTGGGGATCGCCAGAGGCAGGTCAATGATCCCATTGAGAATTGTCTTGCCGGGGAATTCATAGCGCACCAGAACGAAAGCTGTCAGCGTGCCCATCATGATATTGATTACCGTCATTAATGCGGAAGTCCATAGTGTAAGCTTTAAGGCATGCCAGGCAGTAGGGAGGGTAACCTGTCGCCAGAATTCTACAAATCCTTCGCGCAGCCCGTCCTGTAAAATGATCAGCAATGGGATGATCAACATCAAGGTCAGATAGCCAAGCGCCAGGGAGCGAATGCCCAATTGTCCCCAGGGGAGAGTCCTGCTCTGTTTATTGTTTGTTTGAGTAATTGTTGTTTGTAAGTTCATTTTCGGGTGAGGTGATAGTTACGATTGAGAAATTTCCCATCGAGCAACTATCACCTTGTATAGAATTATTTATTCGCTGACTTGAATGCCCTGCACCTGAGCAAATATTTTGTAGAAGATGCCTTCATCACCAAAGAACGTGGGGGTGGCTTCGTTCCAACCGCCGAATTCCTCAATAGTGAACAGGTCCTCGATGGGTGGGTACTGGTCAGATGTAGCCTGTGCAACTTCAGAGTCTGGGGAGCGCAGACCATGCTTTGCAAAGATTTCCTGTGCTTCTTTGGTAAAGAGGAAATCGACGAAAGCCTCAGCGACCTCGCGCGTGCCGTGCTTGTCCACATAGGTGTCTACAATCGCCACCGGGTTATCAATACGGATCGTCGAAGTGGGCAGAACCAGCTGATAATTTATGCCGGCTTGTTGACCCACAAGAACTTCGTTCTCATATGTGATAGCAACGTCGCCGACACCCTTTTCAAAGGTGGTGATTGATTCTCGGGCGGCCTTATCCATCACGGTTACGTTTTGCAAAACTTCCAGCAGGAAATCCTGGGCTCCCGCGTCATCCGCAGTGAAGCCTTCCACATGGCCACGTTGGGCGGCGCCATATAATGCAAGTACATTCCACATTGCGCCACCGCTGGTTTTCGGGTTGGGGGTCAGGATTTCCAAATCAGGTTGGACAAGATCGCCCCAGTCCTGAATATTCTTTGGATTGCCTTCGCGCACAGCAAAAGCGACAACCGAGGTGCTTACCATGCCGCCAAACGGTTCAGTACGCCAATCGTGAGTGATCAATCCGGCTTTTTCAATTCGATTGATATCGGCTTCCAGTGACAAGGCAACGACATCCGCCTCAAATCCTTCAACGACTGCGCGGGACTGTGCACCGGATCCCTGATAGGACTCTTCAAAGGTCACAGTTTGACCGGTCTTTTCCTTCCAGAAGGCCTGGAAGAGAGGAATGATCTCCGCATAAGCTTCACGTGGAGTGGTATACGCACCAAGAGTCAATTTAACTTCGTTACCGTTGGGAGTTGTTTCTGTTGACTGGCCTCCTGAACATCCTGTTGTTAGGATAGCAACCAACAGAAGTGAAATTGTTAGTGTTTTGTGGAATTTAGAAAACATTTCTTTCCTTTCGTTAACTTATGTAAGTGTATAGAGATTCTGACCAATTTTGTCTGATGGTGTTTTTATGGTAGTGAGATCTGACAATAAGAACCGAACAATTACCGGCATTTTTCATCACGCCTTCAATCAGGCCGTTGATCAAGATGCGGCCATCTTTCTGAGGGAATGGCGCACCCAGGATGACCAGATCGAATTCGCCTTTCTTGATTTCTTCAACAATTTCAGTTTGCGGGTCTCCAATTTTTAGCTCGGTTTCAGTTGGCACTCCAAACATTTCCAGTGTTTGTACACCTCCGGCTGCAAAGCGTACTGCCTTCCGGTTCTGATATTCATTATTCATGGCGGGCGTCAATACAGTGAACAATTTGGCATGTGCACCCAGATGGCGAAGTAAGCGGCCCGCAAACATGACATCATCTTTTCCTGGCTCTCCACTTGCCACACATACCAATGCCTTTTCAATACGCACGCCTGGGTGAGCTGCCAGGAGCAAGTGATGATCTCCCTTACGCAGAATCTGTTCAGCGACCTCTACTCCTTCAACAGGCCTCCAGCCAACGATTGCAAGATCGACGGGGTCCTTTTCGATTGTCTTTACGATGGCCGTAGGTGTCGGCGCGGGATCTGTGCGCACTTCGATGGAGGCCATGCCACTGCCAAGTTGTTTGCGTGCATCTTGCAGATAAGTATCGAGCAGGGCTTCGTCTTTCCCAATACCAAGAAGGGTCATTCGGGCATGTGCCATGCGTGCCAAATAACTTCCCACGCTAAGAGCTGATTGACTGCGCAGGGATCCGTCTGTCACGACCAGAAATTTCAAACCTGGATGTGAAAGTGCGTGGATGCGCCGTATACCTACCCAGGCCTTCTCAGACACAGAAAGCGGAAATGCTGAAGCCTGGTCCGGGGAGCGTGTGGCTTCGATCATGATATTTTGGCTGCCAAAGGGAACTGCGGGTGCAATTGCGCGGACTCCAGGAATGGAAGGAAGTTCAAGCCTGATTCGCTCGGTCGGTCCATTGAAGCCGAGGCTTGTCACTGTCCCTTCTCCGAGAGGTGTACAATCCAGTTCCATTTCACTCTGAACTACAGCGAGGTCCTCCGGGCGAAACACAACCTGGACGCGGCCGTCTGTGCTAAATCGAGTAGCGTCCTTTGCCAGCGTGAAGACATGCGGACCAATTTGGATTCGTTCTCCCTCGGTTTGACCCAGAAGAATATTTGCAGTCCCAAGGAATGATGCGACAAATTCGGTCTTCGGACGCTGGTAAAGTTCCTGAGGTGTACCAACTTCAACCAAGCGTCCATAACTCATCACGCCGATTCTGTCTGCCAGATCAAATGCCTCTTCCTGGTCGTGCGTCACAAGTATGGCTGCCACGCCCAACTGCTGCTGAATGTTTTTTAGAGAACGTCTTAATTCCACACGGATCTTTGCATCCAATGCACCAAGCGGCTCGTCGAGCAATAAAACATCTGGCTCCAACACTAATGCCCGAGCCAGTGCCACACGTTGTTGTTGACCACCGGAAAGCTGACGCGGCATTCTGTCGCCGAGTCCAACCAGCCCTACCAATTCCAGAAGCTCATCTCGCTTAAGCTGTCGTTCTTTTTTAGGAACTTTCCTAATTTGCAGGCCAAACTCGATATTTTCTGCAACCGTCATATATTCAAAAAGCGCATAATTTTGAAATACGAATCCAATATTCCGTTTTTGCGTAGGGAGATCGGTAACATCTCGGCCATGCAATAAAACACGTCCCTGTTCTGCAGTTGCCAACCCGGCAATGATATTCAGAACGGTCGTTTTCCCACTTCCACTGGAACCTAGCAATACAAAAAACTCGCCATCTTTTATCTCCAGAGAGACGTTATTGACGACAATTTGCTGGTCGTACCGCTTGGTCACATTTTCAAGCAAAATTGACATTTTCACCTCAGAAATTTTTATCTCTTACACGATACACATGAGGTGTGACCAGCTTAGTGATATGTGTGTGACAATGCTGTGACAAATTTTGCTTTCCCCCAAATGTTCGTAAAGTAGAACGGTGGTTGAGTAGTCTCGCATGATTTTCGCGGGACGTATCGAAACTACCTGTAAGCAAATAAACTTTTGTTACAAAGATATCCTTGAAACTTGTTGGTCTCGATACGGGCTTGCCCTACTCGACCAACGAAGTGTTTCTGAAACAAAAGTATCAAACAGCTAGTTACCTTTTCAACCTAAACGCGTATCCCAACCCTGGCAAATTCTGAATGTAATGTGGATTTGTTGGGTCAGCTTCTATCTTTGACCTCAGGCGCCGCACCAATTGTCGGAGCATTTCCGAACTCCCGCCTGCTGCGCCCCAAATATCACTGATCAGATCATCCGGCGTAAGTACCTGACCTGCATTGATCATCAGAGATTCGAGGAGTTTGCTTTCCAACTGAGTTAAACTCTTGAGACTGCCGTTCAAAAGCATAACTTCCCTGAGTTTGGGATTGAAATCCAATCCGTCAATGGACAATTTCGCAGGAGCCGAAGTACTTGTTGCGTTAAACCTTCGCATCACAGCCTGGACGCGCGCCATCAACTGGCGGGGACTAAATGGCTTTAAAACATAATCATCAGCTCCGGCTTCCAGACCGTGAACAATATCAGACTCTTCGCCGCGCACAGTAAGTAATATGATGGGAGTATCCGATTCGCTGCGTATACGCTTGCATATTGCAAAGCCACTTTCCAGCCCCGCAGGGCCAGGCAGGTTTACATCCAGAAGAATTAGGTCGGGCTTATCTTCCGTCCAGCGACGGATTGCACTCACAGCGTCACTTGCGACGACGGCTTCATTACCAGCGCGCCTCATAGTAAATACAACTAAATCCGCGAGCACACGATCATCATCTACTACCAATACTTTCATTTCTGGCTCCCATTTGCCAAACGCAAAGTGAACCAGAAGGAATTTTTACCATCAGGCGAATCGGTAATACCTACCTCACCTTGTTGTGCCTCAACAATCGCCTTGACCACTGAAAGGCCCAAGCCTGCACCCTGCCTGGCGCGTTCGTTTGTTGTTTCCAGATGTGAAAATCGTTGGAAAAGGTGATTACGTTGATCTAACGGAACGCCGCCACCTTCATCTGTGACTTCGACGCGCAGGGTTCCGTCAATAACTGAATGATTGATCTGTATTAACCCTTTATCAGGACTATGCTTGATTGCATTGGAAAGTAAATTGACAAGGATCTGGACTGTCCGCCTTCGGTCGGCCATAACGTTGATTGACTCAGTTACCGGAGATGAAACCAACCTCAAGCCATATTTTTCAACCAAGGGTTGTATGACATCCTGTGCCTCTTTCAGGATTGCCTCGAAGGGAACAGATTGCATGGAGATTTTAAATCTTCCTGCTTCGATACTGGCGGCTTCTATTAAATTATCGATCAACGTTTGCAAATTGATAATACCCAGGTTCAGCGAAACTAACAGTTCCTCTATTTCAATTTGAGAAAGATTATGCAGGTTGTCCAGTAATAACTCAGAAGACGCTTCCAATGCAGCCAGCGGTGTACGGAATTCATGAGTGATATTTGCCATGAAATCACCCAGCAGGCGATGAATATATTCTTCATTGGAGACATCCCGAATGACCAGCGCGCGATTCGCGTCGCTTGCCACTGGAGGAACAAAATCCGCTTTGGAAATGGATAGCAGCCTCTCCTGCCCGTTGATCAGTTTTACCGATACGCGTCGCTGTTGACGTGCACTTGGAAGCTGATTGCTGAAGACGACTTCACCTTCTGCAGGTAAAAAAACATCATCCACTTTCCGGCCGATGATCTGGTCGAGTTCGCGTTCGATGATTTTGCCTACCCCTGCACTTGCAAAGGTAATTCGGTTCTGCGCGTCGAGGGTAAGGGTTCCTTCCACGATGGAATTAAGCAAATGCTCGATCCAGTCCTTTTCCGCCTGGAGTTGTTCCATGGAATGCTGGAGTGCAATACGTGCATCCTCCAACGTATTTGCCAGCTGGCTGATCTCTGAAACAGACGATTGAATGGATACTGGGGTATCAAGATCCCCTTGTCGAAATTTTGATGCTGTATCTGCGAGATTGACAATGGGAAGGCTGATCCGCTGTGATTGCCAGACTCCCAGACCGAACGCAATTAGAATAATAATGAATAATGTTAGCGTTAATGTCCTCACCAGATTTTGCTGCGTCGTAATTTGATCATCCACATTCAAAGCACTGACCAGTCGAATATCCAGCGCTGGATCCAATTCGAGAACTGCGGAAATATATTGGTGATCGTTCAGGCTCACTGCTCTTCGTTCAAGCGATAAATTTGACGCCTGGTTTGCCTGATCTTGCAATTCTCTCGCCTGTATTGGAGTTGTGTTGATCGATGGATCGCTTCCGCGAATGATTTGATCCTGCAAAACTAAAAAATAGACTAGGCCCGTTTCCTTTTGAAGCTCTGTAAGGACTCGAGACATCCTTTTCCCAGCCACCACCTCATAAACGGGTCCTTGCAAAGACTCCATATCCACCGATGTATGGAGATATAAATCATCATTTGATGAAAAGATCGAATATCGCGATTGTGCACCGCTCTGGCACAGTTCAGTAAATGAAATGTTTTCGCCGAGCCCATTGACTTCCTCGCCCTCGATGCAGACCAGGATCATATCAAGATCCGCACCCTGGCGTAGGGTGTCCAGATAGTCTTCAAGAGAAGATGAGTTCTGTTCCGCTAATAAGCGCGTCAGTGTGGGACGTTGTGAAGTAAGCAGCGCCAGGTTTTGCAAGTCAGATTGTTCACTCGCAAGGAAAACACGCGTAGTGGATGTGGCCTGTTCAAGGAGAAGTTGTGCCTGGGCGGAGGCCTGCCGGTTGATGAGCAGGATGACGGGCAGGCCAATTGCAATACCGATTCCCAGAGAACTCAAAAGGAAGGTCAACACCAGTTGAGATCTTAATCTGCGCTGACGATTCTTAGGAAACATACTATTGTTCTTGGCGGCGGCTTGAGAAGGTTTTGCCTTTGTTAACCAGCCTGTTCTTTTTTGATGATGTTCAATTTTTGATAATAACTATCCAGCCATGAATTCGACCATCCCCACAAGGTAGCATCCATTACGATTCGCTTCACTTCCTCACGCGAAATTTTCGCTTCGCTCTCGAAGACCTGGGTATTACGCCGGCTGATCGCCAATGTGCGGATGGCGAACATCAGCGGGAATATGCAAGCCAGCCGGATGCGATGTTGCCACGGCGGAAGAGATTTAACACAGGTCAACGCTGCATGCAAGTGGCGTTCCGCCTTGTCTGCCAGCATGTCCAATACTTTGATGGCCTCGGCGCGGTTTTCAGGCTGGAACAGCTCATGGGCAGTTAAATTTACGGCGGCAAGAAATTTTTTCGGCACATACACCCAGCCGCGATCATAATCCTTGCGCAAGCCACGGATCACATTCACCGTTTGCAGAGCCAGGCCAAATTCCCGCGAGAGTGGAAGCAGTTTATCCTTTTTGTTTCGGATAGCTGTCGAATACCATGCGAAGAGATGGGTGAGCAAATATCCCACGCGGCCCGCCACCTCGAACATGTAATCGTCCAAATCTGCTTCATCATTGACACGTGGACCTCGCTCCACCCAACGCGCCATCCCATAAGTAGTCTTGATGACTTGATGCAGGATGATCTCCTGTACTTCCTTTGGAAGAGAAGAAAGCCGTGCCAAAATATCTTCGGTGTGTTGCGCTACCAACGCGTCAGGGTTCGATGTATCCACGTTTTGGATCTGGCTGGTAAGTTCATCCGCGTTTGAATTCCCTTTCAAAATCTCCGCCCATAGATTCAGCAGCGCGATCTTTTTCTCAGCGGGCATGTCTTCATTATCTTCAAGATAATCTGACACCCGCAAAAGCAAATATGCCACGGTCCCCGCATCACATAAGACGCCGGGCAGTTGCTCGATGCCAATTGCAAACGTTCGGCTTGCTGTTCTTAGTAAATCTCTTAAGGTTATCATGATGCCTCGATAAAGGTTTACCAGAAAATACACTTCATTACAAGGTGGGTTACACCCCAACTTACGATGTATGAGATTCTTCCAGCAGTGAAACAATCTCTGCTTCTCCAAGTGCCCGTCGCAGATCTGCGCTGTTCATGATGAGGGCTGTGCTGCGGACTCCCGACCCGATGGACACTTCCTCCTCTTTTAATACACTCGCGTCGATCAGGACTTTGACCTGATTCTTCAATCCAAACGGACTCACCGTCCCCACGCGATAACCTGTAATCTCCAGCACTTCGTCTTCCGTTGCCATTCTCACGCGTGACCGCCCGACAAGTTGTCGAAATTTTTTCCAATCTACTTGTGCAGGTCCTGCAACCAGAACCATCACGAACTCTTCTGGTCTGGTCTGAAACAGAATACTCCGCACAACTTGTGACTCGCGTTGACCGCGTTCACTTGCTGCCTGCTCAAAACTGGTAACGATTCCCTCGTGAAAAAAGATGCGATGTGGAATCCCAAGTCCCTCCAATGCAATACTGGCAGGAGGTTTGTTTATGTTGGGAGAATTTGGAGCATCATTCACAAATGGGAATCCTATCACAATAGGGCCTCAGAGTGGTTCTTTTCTTGTGCGGTACAATTTATCCATGCCTTGTATCACAAAATCCCCTTTAAGTAAGACCAAAACATAATTTTATGAGTTATTTCAAACTCGCAACCTATATGCTCATACGCCTTGTGATTAACACTGCGTATCGAATGATCTATCCATTCTTATCGGTGTTCGCGCGCGGGCTCGGAGTGGAGATCAGTGTTATCTCAGGCCTGGTCGCCAACCGGGCGATTGCCGGCGCGGTGGAGCCGTTTATCTTTCCGTTCATTGAAACGCGCGGACGCAAGTTTGGCATGCTGCTGGGGCTTGGGTTGTTCGTGCTTTCCATGGGCATGGTTGCCTTATGGCCTAACCTTACCACGTTTGGCATTGCCTTGGTTTTTTCTTTAGTAGGGAAGGCTATCTTCGACCCATCGCTTACATCATACGTGGCGGATCATATCTCTTATGAAAGACGTGGTACAGCGATCGGGATCCTTGAATTCGCGTGGTCATTGGCATTTATTATTGGTGTTCCTGCAGCAGGATTCCTCATTGCCAGATCAACCTGGTCGGCGCCGTTTGGAGTGATCGGTGTTCTGGGATTTGTTGCTTTCATTTTTATTGTCTTCACCCTGACGGATTCTGCAAAACCAGTTCATCACGTAGATGGGATCTTTGGAAACGTTAAACAGATCTTCACAACGCCGACCGTTTTGATGGCATTCTCAATCGGGCTTTTAGTTACGGCGGCAAATGAAGTGGTCAATTTGATGTTTGGTGTTTGGCTTGAGGATTCTTTTAAGTTACAGATTGCCGCACTCGCAGGCGCCTCTGCGATCATTGGTTTGTCTGAACTGGGCGGGGAAGGATTCGTAGCGCTGTTTGTGGACCGCGTAGGCAAAGTACGTGCATCAGGATACGGCATAGTTGCCAACTGTTTGGCAGCGCTTTTATTGCCAATCATTGGCCGCACTCAACTTGGCGCGTTAACAGGATTGTTTCTGTTCTATATTACATTTGAATTTACGATTGTCGGTATCATCCCTTTGATGACTGAAGTAATGCCCAATGCCCGTGCCACGACTTTATCGTTCGCAGGCGCGGCGCATTCCATAGGACGCGCCATCGGCGCATTACTTGCACCTTCGCTATATGCGCTGGGATTTTCCTTCGTCACAGGCGCAGCGGTCATCTTCAATTTCCTGGGGTTGGCTGCAGTCTGGTATGTTTCGCGTCATCACGATTAGTATGATTGTCTTATTTTTTTTCGGATTCTTTCTGCTGCTCTTTATCCTTGCTCTGTTGTGGATTCTTGTCCCCGCGCTCTATGGATTACCCTCCATCCCAACAAAACCTGACCGTATCCGCAAAGCCTTGAAACTGGCGAATCTTCAGCCTAATGAAACTTTA
>DAINRK010000086.1:0-11808 GCA_036741855.1 Anaerolineales bacterium | reverse complement strand
CTTTCAGGGCAGAGGAGGCTATTCAAGCCTGGTGTGTTTGACGATTGTGTTTTCATTGATTCCTGCGAGCAATCCTGGAATGAGACGGAAATCGTTGGACTTATCCAGAAAGTACTCCGCGCCCGCAGCGCGGCAGCGTTCGCGGTAGACCGATTGCGGATAGTTAGTGAAAACAATGACGATTGGAGCCTGCTCCTCGCTTTTGATCTGTTTAAGTGCCTTGTAGCCGCCTCCACCGGGCATGTTCAAATCCAGGATAATAACGCGTGGATGATGTTTCTTGCACGCGGCGAGCGTGGTGGGGACATCTCTCGATTCAAAGATGTGGTCCTTGCAGTTATTTTCGTTTAACAACGCGATGAGCCGTTTGCGCAAGAGGGCTGAATCATCTGCAATCAGGACTTTAAATGGAGGTCTTCGCCCCTTCTTTTTTCTTGTAGGATTCTTGACTTCTCGCATGAACATAACATACCCCATTTATATTTTTTGTGTGTAGGTACACGCCGCGTGTATTTGTAGGGAAAGGACTACAACCGAAAGGCCAGCAAGTTCCTTACCTTTATATCAATTCGTGTTTCATCGCATATCTTACCAACTCCGCGATGGAATTTACGCCCAGCTTCCCCATTAAACGCGCCCGATAGGTGCTGACTGTCTTCGCGCTCAGCGCGAGACCATTTGCAATTTCGCTCACCGACTTGCCATTCGCCAGCAAAAGCATTACCTGGAATTCGCGCTCCGAGAGTGATTCGTGCGGCGCTTTTTCTTGTGATCCGAGCAACCCAGCCAATCGTTCGGCCAGTGCCGAGCTCACGTATTTACCTCCTCGATATACCTTGCGAATGGCTGCCACCATTTCTTCCGGCGCGCTATCTTTCGTCAGGTATCCTGCCGCGCCTTCCTTGAGAGCGCGTATGGCATATTGCTCTTCAGGATGCACACTCAACATCAGCACAGGCAGATTGGGATGCGCGGTTCGCAATTGCTCTAACACCTCCAGCCCGTTTTGGTCAGGCAGGGTAATATCCAGCAGCACTACATCGTATTTCTTCTCCCGCGCCGCATGCAAAACACCAGCGCCGCTATCCACTTCTCCCCCGGTGCGAATGTCCTCAGTCTCCGCAAGGATTTGCTTCAACCCGCGCCGTACAACAGTATGATCATCAGCGAGCAGGACACGGATCATGCTTTCTTTCTACGGCTCCCTTTCACTTTGGGCTTCTTCCTCGCCTGCCCTTTTACTTTAGGGATAGGCTGAGATAGCTTCAGAGGCTGCGAGATTGGTACACGCGCCACAACCGTGCTCCCTTTACCCGCTGCACTCTGAATCTCAAGCTTGCCGCCGCTTTGCTCGACGCGTTCCTTCATTCCGAGCAGGCCCAGCGACTCGGGCGCAGTAATTTTAGCCCGGTCTATGCCGCGCCCGTGATCGCGCACGGTCAGTACCACTTCGTCTCCTTCTCTAGCCAGAGATACTTCCACTTTACTGGCGCCCGCGTGCCGTGCCACGTTGGTCAGTGCCTCCTGACACACACGGTACAACGCGGTGTTAAGTGAGGGACTCAACTGCCATTCTTCTTCCGGCAAATTGACCTTCGTCTTGATGCGGGTATGTTTGCTCCATTCATTCACGTGCCATTCGATTGCGGCAGCCAGGCCCAGATCATCCAACATACGCGGACGCAGTTGGCTGGCGAGTTTCTGTGTCATCTGAATTGCCTCATTAGTCAAATCCAGCGCGGAGTCCACCTTCTCGTGCAGACCTTTGCTGCGAGGAGGCAAATGATCGTGCAACCAGGCCAAGTCCATTTTCAGGGCGGTCAAGGATTGCCCAAACTCGTCATGCAACTCCAGCGCCAACTGCCGTCTTTCGGATTCTTGCGTCTCGGCCAGCCGGCTTGAAAGGACTTGCAGCCGCTGATGCGCGCCTTGTATCTGCTCGAATAACTGGGCATTCTGAATGGTCAACGACGTCCGGTCGGCTAGATCCTGTAAGAGCACCTGATCCTCGGGGGTGTAAGGGTGGCCAGGGCGATCACGCGACAGGCCCAGCGTACCGATCACCCGATCTTTCACGCGCAACGGGACAACTAGCAAACTGTGGAGGCCAACTTGCTCAAAAAACGGCAGGTACTCCGCCTGGACGTTTCGCCTGAACTGCTCTTGAGTTATAACAGGGATAAGCAGAGGTTGGCCGGTCTGCAGGACAGGGGTCAGCCAAGAATGGTTGGCCGATGTGGGGGCGATGGGGTGCAATAGTCTCATCAGCGCCTTGACCTCTGGGTTGGGATTATGAAAGTGCACCGATTGTAACCATTGTTCATCGC
This sequence comes from Anaerolineales bacterium, assembly GCA_036741855.1. Taxonomy (GTDB): domain Bacteria; phylum Chloroflexota; class Anaerolineae; order Anaerolineales; family Villigracilaceae; genus Defluviilinea. Next base: position 9,481 of record DAINRK010000086.1, on the reverse strand, counting down.
TTGACAGGAGGCGAATACTACAGGTATCACCAATGAGCTCCGCCGAATGCCGCACAACGGTTTCAAACACCGCCTGTACATCCAGACCGACCTCAGCTAATGCCTGTGAAATCTCGGCCAGCGCTTCCATTCGGGCGGCGTGACGACGAATTTCTTCCTCGGCTTGCTTGCGCTCGGTGATGTCTACGTTTGTTCCGTAGACGCGGATGGGTTGGCCCAACTCATTGAGAACGACGCTGGCGCGTCCAAAGATCACATGGACGCTGCCATCCGGCCATACAACGCGATATTCAATATCGCTCGGACCCTCTTCTTCAAGAAGCTCAGCCCGGCGCTGCATCACATATTCGCGATCATCGAGATGCACGACTTGAGCATAATCCTCAAAGTCATCTCCTTTACTGCGATCATCGCCGAAAAAGAGGCGCAGGTTCTCCTCCGTGTTGAAGATTTCGCCCGTTACCAGATTCTGTTCCCAACTACCGGTGTGGCCTAGGGATTCCGCCTCTCGCAGAACCTGTTCACTCTTTCGAATCGCTTCCTCCGCCTGCTTGCGCTCGGTAATATCTAACCCGAAGCCCAAAGTTGTCCCATCCGACAGATAGATGTTGGTAAACATGATATCCAGGGCACGTCCATCCCGAGTCCTCGCCTTGAATTCCTCCCACTTCCCCGATTTCGCTGCTATAAAATCTATAACCCTTTGGTATTCTTGTGGATCGGGATACACCTCAGCCAATACATCGAAGTTAGGTTGCTGTAATTCCTCCAATGTCCACCCGATCGTGTGCTCCCAGGCTCGATTGACCATCCGCCATTGTCCATCCGCGCCAATCATTCCTATCATCATGGGAGTATGATCGAAAATCTTTTGTAGAATCTCTTTCTGAGTTTTAAGCTCCTCTTCTGCCCTTTTGTGCTCGGTAATATCATAAGCAATCCCATGCATCGAAAGCGGATGGCCTTTTTCATCCGTCCATAGAGTCGAGCGGTCCTGGAGCCACACAAGCCGCCCATCTCTGGCGATCATTCGATACTCGCGTTCGAATGGTTGCCCGCTTTGCATACAGGCTTGATATTCAGACAACACTTGAAGGCGATCCTCAGGATGAATGCAATTACTCCAAAGATCATATCCGCCGTTGATCCATTCCTCGGGTGTGAAACCAAGAGCTGTTTTGATGTACGAATTGACAAACATCGTAATACCTGGATATTTGGAAACGTCGTCAATATAAACAATTGCAGGGATTTGATCTACCAATGTATGATAACGCTGTTCACTTTCTTGCAACGCCTGCTCTGACCGCTTGCGCTCGGTAATATCCAGAATTGTTGTTAAACGATGTGGAATGCCGTGAAAGGCGATCGTTTCGACTGAAAACAATGTAGTGCGGGAGATTCCATTCTGGAGTCGGAAATTGAATTCAACATTGGTAATCACGCCGCCTGCCCGCTTGACGGCTTTCGCCCACTCTTCACGGGTTTCTGCGTTGAAAATCCCAATGTCAACGGCGGTCTTACCGAGCAATTCCTCGCGGGAGTATCCCAGCAGTTCGCAAAACGCCTGATTCATTTCTACATATTTTCCGTCCAGGGTCGCGATCACTAGCGCAATGGGGCTGGCGCGGAATGCCGCTGAGAATTTTTCTTCGCTCTCGCGTAACGCTTTCTCAGCCCGCTCACGTTCAGTGATCTTCATTCGCAGTTGTTCATTTGCAGCAGCGAGCTCAGCAGTACGCTCGGCTACGCGGCCTTCCAGATCAGCATTCAGTTGCCGGATTTTGTCATGTGCTCGTTTGAGTTCGGAGCCTTCGAGACGCTCCCAAAACCCATTCGTCTTGACAACGGTAAATTGATGGTGATGGACAACGTCCAGCACGTCCGCCATCGAACAACGCTCCAGGGCGTAAACGCACAAGCCTAACATTTGAGAGTTACTAACAATCTGGTCGAGTTGCTTTTCAAATTCTGGAACTCCGTCCCAGGTTTGTTTATCAAGCCAGGATGGGTCTCCCGCGAACCTCAGGCCGGCATATCCCTTTGCCAGAGCCCAGTTAAGTTTGGCAGTCCAATTCTGAAGAACTCTCTGGGCATCTAACCGGCCGCCGGTGAGAAGCCAGTCTTGATAAGGCACAATTTCAATTTGTCCCTCCGCCAGGTATTGATCAAAATTGGGAAGGGCCTTTCGCATTGCCTGCCGCGCTTTTTCGGTACTTAGAGGCGGCGAGGCCACACACAGGAAGAATTCGTTGTTTTCCAACCCGGCTTTGAGATAGGGGATTAGGATATCCAACAAATCCTCTTTGGTTTCGTAGAACAGACAAAAATGGTTTCCCCAATCTACATCGCCAACTCCCTCAATTCCCGATGGTCTAAGTTTGGTATCCATGCCAAAAACCTCCCGCCAAACAAGGCAGGTATGCTTCGATTCAGCTTGCAGTCTTATAGAAAAACCGGCAATAGTCTGTCGGTTTCCACCCTCCTAAAATCCTATGAAAAAAGGATATTTGGAGTTCGATAGTATGAACTATACAACTCTTTGAGCCGAAAATCAAGATTTAGGGGAATGCTTGCATCCCTTGTGCTGAAACTTAGGGCATTGATACTTGTTTCTTTTCGTTGACCACACCCAAAAAGAGTTCAACAGCCTTCGGGTCAAAATGCGCTCCGGACTCTGCACGAAGGTATTGAAGTACTTTCTCATCTGGCCAACCCTGACGGTATGGGCGGTTAGATCGAAGCGCATCCCACACATCCACAATCGCAAAAAGACGGGCGGATAAGGGAATGTCTTCGCCTTTCAGACCCAGCGGGTAACCAGTTCCATCCCACCGCTCGTGATGCGAATACGGAATGGACAAAGCTGGTCTGAGATAATCAATAGAATATAGCATGTCATAGGCATAGGCAGGATGTTGGCGCATGATTTCCCATTCATCCTCGGTCAGTCTGCCTGCTTTGTGCAAAATGTTGTCAGGCACACCCATTTTCCCTATATCGTGCAACAAGGCGCCGCGTTTGACATGGATAATTTCATCCTCCGGTATGCCTGCTGCTCTTGCAAGAGTCAGGGTCATTTCGGTCACGCGCAGCGTATGCCCCACAGTTTCCTTATCGCGTAGATCCAAAGCCTTAGACCAGCCTTCGATCGTTGAATCATAGGCAAGCATGAGGTCCATGTTTGTTCGTTGTAAATCAGTAAAAAGATGACCGCTATCCACGGCGATCGATGCCTGCCCGGCAAGCGCATGGAGAAAATCCAGCCAGGTCTGATCAGGCTCGAGCGGTGAACGGTGAAAGACTTCGAGTGCCCCCACGACATTCCCTTTTGCAACTAATGGTACGCAATAAAAAGACACGAAATTTTCTCCCGCAAGCAGAGCGCTTCGAAGTAAAGGTTCCTGCAGTTCCCGTAAATCAGGAACAAAAATTGTCTGTTGTTCGAGAGCGGCGCGCCCTGCATAACCCTGACCAAGCCGCGGCTGACTCCGCTCTATGCCGTGAGTTCGAAAGCCGATCCCAGCCGCAAAATCCAACATCTGGGTTTGAGGACTCAATAAAAGAATATCGGCAGCATCAACAGCCAGACTGCTGGTTACTTTTTCGAGAACAGTCTTCAGCGACAATGAAAGATTTGTTGTGCTGATAATCGCCATATCTATCTCTCTCAGCGCTTGTATGCGCTGTAGCTGATTTTGTATTTCAATCTCTGCTCGCTTGCGTTCACTGATATCGATCGAGAGGATAAACGCTCCCTGAGGCACTGGCTCAATTTTCAGTGCAAACCAACCGACTGACCCATCAGGGAACGTAAATTCGTTTTCAAGCTCGGCTGGCTTCCGTTCATTCATGCATTGTTCCAGGAGGGTAAACATGTGCGTCTTTTCGATACCGGGGTATAGGTCCATCATGGTGTGCCCCAGTAATTCCTCCCTGGACCTCCGTCCCTGTTTGGCAACCACTTCATTGACATATAGATAGCGAAAATCGAAACTAATGACCTGGCATCCCTCTAGAAGATGATCGAGAACAGAATTCTCAGAGGCTGGAAGCATATATTTATCTCCTTGATATTCCTCTTAATGAACAAGACGCCAGCATTCGCAGGCCCGAATAGGAAATGTTAATTCTAAAAAATGATAGGCTGCAAAACAGGCTACATTTTTTTGAAAACGCCATTTGATTGTAAGATGTCTAAGTCTCCTTGTGTGCTATACTAAAAAGAAGGGATCGGTTGTTCCAATTCAGTGCCTGGTCTTTCTGGAGGAATCAATGGATTGGCTTAGAAACCGTACGGTGCAACGATTTGCTATTGTTGGGTTTCTCGGGGGACTACTAGTAATGCTTTTAGGCTATTGGCTCGAGTTCCATAGAAATCACTTGCCGCTCTCATGGTGGGCGTTTCCATACATTCATAGAACCCAGCCTCTGATGGTTATGCTGGACCTCGCGCCAATCGTCTTTGCCACGATGGCAGGCTTGCTGGGGCTGCAATATAGCCTCTCAGGCACGATCGCACGGGGCAAAAAAGAATGGGAAGCCACATTCGATTCACTTTCAGACCTCATCTTTGTTGTGGATAACCAAAGTAAGATTATTCGCTGTAATCATGCGGTGATCGATCGGCTCAATACAACCTACCTGAATGTGATCGGAAAATCAATTACAGATATTTTAGCGTTCTCTGAGGAGGACGGCGCGGAGGGGCTCAAGGAGAACGCAAAGGGATTTTCGTGGTTAGGCCGCATCTATGAGGTATCCATGGTTCCGATCCATACTCAAGGATCGACATCCCAAAGCCTGTTTATCCTCCGCGACATCACACGACGCAAGGAGGCAGAGGCAAAACTCGAACAAAGTGAAACATTGTTCCGGGCCTTGTTTGATCTCTCACCAGATGCTGTGGTCGTCATCGATCCACATGATAGCGTCTTGTGGCCCATCATTGATTGCAATATGGCGGCTTGTGTGATGAATGGCTACCAGCGTGAAGAATTGATCGGTCAATCGATTGATATTCTGAACCTGACGTCAGGAACCCCGGATGAGCGGACAGCCTATCTGAACCAGTTGCGACAGGCGGGTATCTTTAATCTTGAAACACACCATCGCCGCAAGAACGGAGAGGAGTTCCCGGTCGAGGTTTCCACGTCCCTGATCCAGATCGGCGAACGTGAACTGATCATCGGTATCGACCGCGATATCACGGAGCGCAAGCAGGTGGAAGCAGAACTCCTGCGCGAGAAACAATTCCTGGAAGCACTCATACTAAACAGCCCGGCAGCTATTGTTGTACTCGATACGCAGGAAAACATCGTTTCCTGTAACCCAGCCTTCGAGAAACTATATGGCTACACATCTGTTGAAGCTGTAGGCAAAAATCTGGATTCACTAATTACGACAACGGAAACGATTAATCAGGCATCAGCCTATACTCAACAGGCGATGACCGGTTTGGTGCACGGCATCGGAAAGCGCCGGCGGAAAGATGGATATCTTGCGAGCGTCGAGATCTTCGGAGTACCTATTATCGTAGGTGAGGAGAGAATCGGCGCTCTGGCGATCTATCATGACATCACAGAATTAGATCAGGCCCGAAGAGAGGCAGAAGAAGCCAACCGTGCCAAGAGTGAATTTCTTGCCAACATGAGTCATGAGCTTCGTACGCCAATGAATGGTGTGATTGGCATGCTTGAATTAGCGCTGGATACCTCACTAACATTCGAACAGCGCGATTATCTGCAAACTTCTTTGCAAAGCGCAGAGGCACTACTCACTTTGCTCAACGATATTTTGGATTTCTCAAAGATCGAAGCAGGCAGACTGGAGCTTGAAGCGATCAATTTTAGCCTTCGTAATGCCGTTGAAGACGTAGCCTATACCTTAGCTAAACGCGCGCAGGACAAAGGCCTTGAAATGGCATGTCTGGTCCACCCTGACATCTCATATCAGTTGCGAGGCGACCCTGGACGCCTCCGTCAGATTTTGGTCAATCTCGTTGGGAACGCCATTAAGTTTACACATCAGGGAGAGATCGTGATCAGTGCAGAGCCAATCGAAGAAACAAATTCCCATGTCACCATTCATTTTGAAGTGCAGGATACAGGCATTGGCGTTCCTTATGAACGGCAGTCTGCAGTTTTTGATCGTTTCACGCAGGCTGATGGATCCACTACCCGCAAATACGGCGGAACAGGACTAGGTCTTACGATCAGCAGACAATTGGTCGAAGCAATGGGCGGAAAGATTGGAGTCAAAAGCACACCAGGGGTCGGAAGCACTTTCTGGTTTGACCTTAAGTATGAGAAATTGGCGCGTGAGAAGCCAGTCACAGCTCCACTTACCCTTGGTCCCGTCAATCTGACCCAGGCGCGCATCCTGATTATTGATGACAATCAGACCAACCGCATGATTCTGACAAAGAATGTGGAGGCTCTGGGCTCACGCGTTGAAGCGGTATCCAGCGGCGCAAAAGGATTGGAAGTTCTGCGCAACGCGCATCGCACAGGTGATCCATATCATGTGGTTCTGCTCGATATGCAAATGCCCGGCATGGACGGTGAGCAGACCGCCCGGGCAATCAAAAGTGACCCGGCTGTAAAAGATGCCAAGATTCTTATTCTCACTTCGATGGGACATCGCGGGGATGCGAGCCGCCTTGAAGCGTTGGGTTGCTCTGGCTATTTACTTAAACCGGTCAAACAACAACTACTGTTTGACGCGGTCGTGGCCGTGTTAGGTCGTGAAGAAGATAAGAATAAGGGTCTAATCACACGTCACACACTTTCAGAGCAAAGAAAATTTGGCTCACGTATTTTGCTCGCTGAAGACAACCCCATCAATCAAAAGCTTGCGGTGGTTTTGCTTCAGAAGGCAGGCTATTCAGTAGATGCTGTCGAAAACGGCGCTCAGGCACTTGAAAAAATTCAAGCTGATCCGTACAACGTAGTTCTCATGGATGTCCAAATGCCTGAGATGGATGGATTTGAAACCACACAAAAAATCCGGGAGTGGGAAAAGGATACAGGTGGGCACATCCCCATCATTGCCATGACTGCACACGCCATGCAAGGCGACCGCGAACGTTGTCTTGAAGCAGGCATGGACGATTACGTCACAAAGCCGCTTGATCCAAAAGTATTTTTCAGCGCACTGGATCGCTGGATTCAAGCTACGGATCTGTCTGGCGAAGTTGTTGAGAGTCCGCAAGATTATTCTTCACCTGAAGATGCTTTTACTATAGATATGGATGATGGTCTATTTGGAGAAAGCGCGCCATCCACATCACGCGAGAAGAAAGAAGCTGCTCCCGTTTTCCAAATGATTTCTTCACCAAACGGTTTACCTGTTGACTTTGAGTCAGCGCTGGTTCACTTTAGTGGTGATCGTGATTTTATGATGGAAATGTTCAAGCAATACAAGGAACAATTAAATGAACGCGTGTCCGAAATCCATTCTGCACTGAAGGATCGTGATGCAAATCGTCTTGCCCGTCTCGCGCATAATCTCAAAGGTGTCTCGCTGAATTTCAGTGCAGATAGGCTGGCAAATATCACCATCCATCTCGAAGAGATCTGCAAACGCGAAGACCTTACGGACGCGCACAATCTGGTTGCCCAATTAGAGGCAGAGGCTCACCGGGTGCGTGATTATTTATCTGAGAATGGGTTATAAGAGAGGAGTTTCCCATGACGCGTATTCTTGTGATTGATGACGAACCAATCAACCATCAGCTAGTGGCCCATGCGCTGGTGTCGCTTCAATGTGAGTTGCACTTTGCAGAGAATGGCAAGAGTGGCATTTCTCAGGCTCGTAGTCTTAAACCCGATGTCATAATTACAGATGTGATGATGCCTGATGTCACGGGCTATGAAGTCACGCGTATATTGCGCCGTGAACCTCAGTTTGCTGCTACGCCCATCTTAGTGCTCACGGCCCAGTCGGGCTTGCAGGATAAACTCAAATCATTTGAAGTCGGCGCCGATGACCATCTCACGAAGCCTTTTGAAGCAGCGGAGTTGGTTGTCAGAGTTACCTCCCTGCTCAGACGGGTGGAAGCGGTCAAATCGTCCAGAGTGGAAGCGCCGGGTCGAGATGGAGGCCGTATCATCGCGGTGCATAGTCTTCGCGGGGGAATTGGTTCATCCACATTAGCTGTCAATTTGGGAGTTGGCTTGGCCGGCTTATGGCGTGAGCCTTCCATTCTGTTTGATCTAATTATGACTGCCGGACAGGTAGCACTAATGCTCAATATGACTTTAAAACGCACATGGGCCGACATTGCCCACTTTAGCGGGAGCGAGCTGGATATCGAGGCGTTTAGCACAATCGTCAGTGGACATGATAGCGGCTTGAATTTTGTGGCTGCACCAACTTTCCCCTCTGAGGCTGAGACGTTACGGGCTGAGACTTTGGGGACGGCATTGCAACTTGCCAAGTCTCAATATGAGTATGTTGTTGCAGACTTGCCGCACGATTTCAGTGAGTTCGCCATCCAGGCTCTTGATGCGGCTGATGTTATTTTGATGGTTGCTTCGCCGGATATGGCTTCGGTTCGTGCTGTGAACGCCGCGCTGGATACTTATGACAAGCTTGGTTATTCAAAAGAAAAGATTAGATTTATACTGAATGCGATCTTCCCGCATTCCAATCTAGCGAAAGATAAACTTGAAGCTGCGCTGGGAATGACCGCATTTGCCACCATCCCATACACGCGCGATGTATTTGTAGAAGCGATCAACCTCGGTCAGCCTCCTGTCTTCCACAAACCGGACTTGCCCATATCGAATGTGTTGGAGGATCTTGCTTTTCACGTGAGCAAAGATACACATAAAAAGTCCAAGCCAGCTAATCCCACTGATGCCTGGAACAGAGTGTACAAGCGGTATCAAGGACGGAAAATAAAGTGAAATGGATACAAAATTCAAATTGAAATATGAAACACAAAACGCGGCTTATTATGCCGCGTTTTGCTTTATTATTTAACAGGTGACCTGTATTTTTTTTATTCTGAAACTGGTTCTGCTTCGTACTCTGCCGGATCCTCTTCGATGGTCACCATCAGACCTTCTGTAGGCTTGCGATCAAGCATCTGCATCTGTAAGGCAACAACTTTGCTGTAGTATTTATTCTCGCCTTGATCTTCATACTTATCGGTCTTCAAGCGACCTTCCAAATAGACTAGGCTTCCTTTCTTCAAATACTCCTGACACACTTCACCAAGTCGTCCCCAGGCTTCGATATTAATCCACTCAGTATATTCCTTGGTCTCGCCATCCTTGCTCTTCCAGCGATTGGTGACCGCGAGGCTGAAGTGAGTCACTTGTTTTCCTGTGGGTATAAACCTACCTTCAGGGTCTTTGCCTAAGCGGCCGATCAATTGAACACGATTTAAAGCGGGCATTACATTTTTTTCCTTTTCTATATGATTTGAATTTGTAGTGATAGTTTATTTGAAAAAAATGTACTGTCAATAAGT
>DAINRK010000085.1:0-11830 GCA_036741855.1 Anaerolineales bacterium | reverse complement strand
TGGAAAAAAATACCGAATCAAAATCTCATCTTAAGGCAGTAGCGCAAGCCTTGTTTGTAGCTTTTCTCTGGTCTACCTCCTGGGTGCTCATTAAGATAGGCATCAGAGAAAATTTGCCCCCGGTTACCTTTGCAGGGCTACGTTACACACTTGCGTTTTTCTGCCTTGTGCCTTTGATTTTGCTAAATAAAAATCATCGAATGGAACTGCGTAACATTTCTTCTTTTAACTTCGTCCAGCTCGCTCTTTTGGGTGTGGTTTTCTATGCCTTAACACAGGGAGCACAATTTGTCAGCCTGGCATACCTGCCTGCTGCCACCCTGATCTTGCTGTTGAACCTGTCGCCAATCCTGGTTGCCCTGATCAGCAATTCATTTGGCTCCGAATCGCCCACAAAATATCAATGGGGCGGTATATTTCTCTCAGCCACAGGCATATTGGTCTACTTTTACCCTGTACGTTTACCTACCTCACAAATAATTGGTTTGACTGTCGCCATCACTGGCGTGGCAGCCATTTCGATCTCCTCCCTGCTGGGCAGGCGAATCAACCATCGGAGCGGCTTATCTCCAATTATTGTGACCACGATCAGTATGGGAGTTGGCGGCTTGCTATTGCTTGCTACGGGGATTTTCATGCAGGGGTTAGGGCAGATTACCCTGAACCATTGGCTCATGATCGGCTGGCTTGCAATTGTGAATACGGCATTTGCATTCCCATTATGGAATGCTTCTCTTCAGGAACTAACAGCGACCGAGTCCAGCGTTATCTACAGCACCATGATGCCTCAAATTGCAATCCTTGCATGGTTGTTTCTACATGAACCATTAACTGCAAAACAAATCGCAGGAATATTTCTTGTTGGAATTGGAACTTTAATTGTTCAACTATCGCGCTACTTACCGATCTCTTTAGATCCTTTTCGAAAACAATCTATGGAGTAAATATGCCCAATCATTACGACACCATCATCATCGGCGGAGGGCAGAAGGACGCTTCGACTTCGCTATCGCTCCGCTCAGCGCGGCGCCTCACCCTGCGCTAAAGGCGAGGGGAATGCATAATGAATTTTGAGAGAAGGTAACTATGCAAATTGAGCCCTTCCAGATTTCGATCCCCCAGGAAACTCTTGATGACTTGCAGGAGCGCCTCAAACGAACGCGCTGGCCGGATGAAGTCGAGCAGTCTGGCTGGCGTTATGGCGCGAATCTTGGGTATATGAAAGAGTTGACCAATTATTGGTTTACCAAATTCGATTGGCGCGAGCAGGAAAAGCGAATCAACTCCTTTGCAAATCATCAGGCTGTAGTTGGGGATTTGCGCGTCCACTTTATCCACGAGCGGGGGAAAGGGCCAAACCCGATTCCATTGCTGATTACTCACGGATGGCCCAGTTCATTTGTGGAAATGTTGGATATTATTCCAATGCTTACCGATCCGGCCAGCCATGGCGGCAAGGCTTCGGATTCCTTTGACGTGATTGTCCCATCCGTGCCTGGTTACGGATTCTCCGAACGCCCATTGCAGGCAGGCATGACTCGCTGGCGCGTAGCTGAGATCTTTGCGCAATTGATGGATGGCCTCGGTTATCCAAAATTCGGATTGCAGGCCAACGATATCGGCGCGGTCATTTCCGGTTGGTTGGCAATCGATCATCCTGATAGGGTGATTGGCCTTCACACAATGATGCCGACTTTCCCTCCGCCGGCATTCGACGAGACTCAACCACCCATGAACGATGCGGAGAAGGCATTCCAGGCTCTTGTCAATGCGTGGGATCAGGATGAAGGTGCTTACAACGCCATTCAATCTACACGTCCACAGACCCTCGGGTATGGCTTGAACGATTCACCCGTTGGGTTGCTGGCCTGGATCGTCGAGAAGTGGCGCGTCTGGACCGATCCAAACGGAAACATCGAAGATTATTTTTCAAAAGATGAATTGCTTACGAACGTGATGATCTACTGGATCACTGAAACAGCAAATTCGGCAAATCGCTCCTACTATGAGCGTGCACATGATGCCCGCACTTTGAGTCCGAATGATAAGATTCGTGTTCCAACAGGCATGGCTCTCACAACGGAAGCTGTTGAACGTGCACCGCGCGAATGGGTCGAGCGTCGCTACGCCGATATCCGCCGCTGGACGGAATTTTCAAGCGGTGGTCATTTCCTTGCCGCAGAAAACCCTGAAATGCTTGCAGTAGAAATCCGCGAATTCTTTCGTCAGTTTCGATAAACAAGAGGAATCATTCATGGCAAATCATTACGACACCATCATCATCGGCGCGGGGCATAATGGACTGGTCGCTGCCACGTATCTTGCCAAGCGGGGGAAAAAGGTTCTGGTTCTGGAGCGACGGCCTATCGTGGGTGGCTCGGTCGTGACCGAATCCTTTGGCGAAGGCTTCACTGTCGACTCTGTGCAAACGGGCGGAACCCTTCGCCCTGACATCATCAAGGATTTGAGACTCGCACTTCCGACTGTTAAAGAGAAACCTGATTTCATTTCCCTGCAACCCGATGGAAATCACCTCACTCTCAATGCCGAGTCTATCCAGCGTTTCTCCGAAAAGGACGCGAATCGTTGGCCAGAATTTGTCCGATTCATGAATAAGGCGGCAGAAATTTTAGACGCGACTTATGCCACGGTCATGCCGCGTTTGCCGAAGAATCTCAGTCGAAGTGAAGGCTATGGACTGTTGGAACTGGGGCTTGAACTTCGGTTAGCAGGTCCGAAGGACATGCTTAACTTCATCCGCGCGTTGCCAATGTCTGTGCAGGAATTGGTGGAGGAATATTTTGAATCTGAAATCGTCAAAGCCGCTATTGCTTCAGCTGCGATTTATGGCTCCACACTTGGAGCGATGTCCGCCGGGACGGGCTATACCTTGATCCACAATTGGCTCAACCGCGGTGGGTTGGCGCACGTCAATGTGGGCAAAGCAGGTGATATCACAGACGTTTTGGCAGAAGCTGTGAGATCTAATGGTGGTGAAATTCGCTGCGAAGCAGAGGTAGAAAGCATACGCGTTGAAAATCAAGTTGCAAAAAGTGTTGTGCTAGCAAATGGGGAAGAAATTCCTGCGAATATTATCCTTTCCGCTGCAGACCCAAAACACACACTGCTAAAACTTGTCGGACCAATGGAGTTGCCGCCCGAATTTGTCTGGCACACGCAATCCATCAAAATGCGCGGGTCAGTAGCGAAGGTGCATTTGTTGACGAATGGCAATCATGGAATTCCTGAGGGAACAATTGTCCTTGCCCCATCCATCAAATATTTAGAAAAAGCTTATGACGCAGCGAAGTATGGAGAAATCTCAGAAAATCCTTATCTTGAAGTGACGACTTCTGGAAATGTGGTGAGTATCCACTTCCAGTTTGCGCCATATTCTTTGAAGAATTCTAACTGGAACGAACAGCGCGCCAATCTTGAAAATTTGGCAATCAATACTCTCGCGGAACATTTCCCCGATCTAAAATCCAAAATCCAAAATCGAAAATCTTTAACTCCCAAAGACCTGGAAGAAAACTATGGCTTAACCGAAGGCGACCTCAACCACGGCCAACTCATGCTGGACCAGTTCCTGTTTATGCGTCCCATTCCTGGTTGGTCAAATCACAAGACGCCAATTGATAATTTGTATTTATGTGGGAGCGGAGTCCACGGCGGAGGCGGAGTCAGCGGCGCGGCAGGACGGAATGTAGTCAGAGTGGTTTCGTAGTTGAGATTGATGTATTAACGAGTTTTCTCATTCCAATGAATTCAACGCGGCGCGCGTTCGTTCTGCGTTTGGCGTTGCCTGAATTTCCTCAAATGAGCCCAGGGCCTGTGCAAAGTATTCCCGGGCTTTTGTCTCTTTTTGAGATCCCTCCAGATTCAATTCTCCCAGCGCGAATAAGGTACGTCCGATCTGCCAGCGTGCGCCTAGTTTGGTAAAGAGCTCAAGCGCTTGTCTGAGTCGGGTCTCTGCTGCAGCGTATTCACCTGCCAACCGATGACCCACTCCCAGCGCCCGGTACGCGATCGCCAGATAGAGTCTGTGATTGTCGCGACTCGCCAATTTTTCGAGATGAGGCGCATATTTGCGCAATGCGTCTACATCGCGTAATTCCACGGCCGTATCCGCCAAGATCATATAGATTTCGTGGTCATGTGCCATAGTCCCAAAGTTGACTGGCTGGCCTGCAGTTCCTAAAGCATTTTCCAAATTCTTCTTGACAAGAGCGAACTCGCCCTGGGCCTTGAGCGGCAGAGATTGTCAGTAAAACTGATTCCGCTGCCAGATTTCTGGCGACCCGGACATGGAAATCATATAATCGACTGACTCTTTGCTATAGGCTCTCGATTTATCCAGATCACCACGTAGAGCATAGACACTTCCACTCATCGCAGCATTGAAACAGGTTGGGCCGACGCGCTGACGTGGGTAACGGAGTTCGAGCTCACGCCATTTGTCTTCCAGCGCGATGACCTCATCCCAGCGATCAAGGCGGAAGGCACACTGGCTTTGCAGCCCAATCACGGCAGTCTGCTGACCAATAGACTGCGCTTTACCGGCCAAATTTTCTGCTTCCTGCAGATGGGGAATGGCTTGTTCATATTCGCCCACATACATGAGCGCCATTCCCGCGCTGCTCACTGCATCGATGCGCTCGATGGGATTATCCACGCGAGGATCTGTACTGACCTCCAGCCGTCTAAGCGCAAACTGCAGGTGGTCGCGCAGCAAACTTTGCCCATCCAACACATTGCAGAGCGCGCCAAGTGCGCGCGATAAAACGACTGGCTCGTCGAGCTCCTCCGCCATATCCACTGCGGATTGAGCGAATCGCTGCGCTCTTTCCCAATCAGGAGGTACACGACTCCGCCAGGCTTCGAATGAAAGCGTAGCCAATGCACGAATCAGCTCGGCATTCGGCTCATACTTCAATGTTGAGAGACTCGACTCCAACTCATTTAGCGATTCAAGCGTGAGCTCTCGCACATGCTGATACGTATCTAGGTCCACATTCCATTTGGACTCCGTTGCCAGTTGGACGATCTTGCGATGCAATCGTACGGCGATGATCTCATCTGCTTCTGGCAGAGACTCCCAGAGGTGTAGCGAGTCGTGATAAATAGCAATGGCCTGCCCAATGTCTCGTAGGAGGCGGTACACATTTCCCAACTCTTCGAGCAGGATCATATGAGTCTCAATCTGCTTGCCATCTTCGATTAATTCCAGCGCGTTGCGCAGGTTCTGGATTGCGTCATCATAAGCAAAAAGTGTGACCGCTTGTCGCGCGGCTTTGCGGTAGTAATCGATGGCCTTCTCGTGCTCGTTGGCGAGAGCAAAGTGATGGGCAAGCAAACCGAATAATCCATCCAGACGGTCAGCATAAATGGACTCCATCGCTTCGCCCACACGTCGATGAAACGCACGGCGGCGTTTGATCAAAATGGTCTTATAGACGGCCTCTTGGGTGAGCGGGTTGCGGAAGGCATATTCAATCTCCGGTACGCGCGCGGCTTCACGGATTAACTCCATCCGCAACAGCGTGCGGAGATGTGTATCCAGTTCATGGCTGGCTTCATCCACTGCCTGCAACACGCGACGATAAAAGGATCGCCCAATAACGGAGGCAAGTTGAAGCGTACCGCGTATGGGTTCTTCGAGACGATCCATACGCGCTGCAAGAAGCGACTGCAAATTATCAGGGATGGCAAAGTCTGCACTTGCGTTGGTTGAACGCCAGACGCGTTTTGTGTTGCCATTAACTACTTGTTCTTCAGCGATCAGGACCCTGTTGTCGATCAAAGTTCGCACAACCTCTTCGATAAAGAACGGATTTCCACCTGATTTTTCAAGGATGTTCGTCCGTAGGTTGTCAGGAAGATCAGGGTTGCCGAGTAGACGATTGACAAGCTCATTACCGTCTGTGTCAGAAAGTGGGCGCAGAGAGAGTTCCGTATAGCGATGATTGTATTCTTCATCCGCTGTCGTGTGGATATGCCAGGCTGGCGCGCTTCGTTCTGCCCGCATGGCGAACAAGAGCACGAGTGCACTCTCTCCCGTAAGTGGCAGGAGCTGACGAAGCAATTCAGCCGAAGCTGCATCACACCAGTGCATATCATCAAACACCAATACAGCGGGCTGGAGTGAGAAGCGCGCTTTCCACCAAAGGTACATCGCTTCATACAATTCGCGCTTGAATGTTTCATCATCCATCGGTATGCCATTGCTCTGGGTTTCTAGTCCAAACAGTGCTTCAAAGACATGCAAGGCACGCGAACGCCGCTCTCCCTCTATGTTTTCTACCAGCGTACTTAATTTCTCACGGAGGATCATAGGCGCATCGTTATATTCGATTCCACCGATGCGGCGCATCAAGCGCTGAAATAATCCATAAGCTTGGTTTGTCTCATAAGAGAGACTGATCGTTTCGAACCAAACGGCTTGTGTATTGCCAAGAGACTTGAATACCTCATACGCTTCACTGATCAAACGAGTCTTTCCGAGTCCCGCTTCGCCCAGCACGAAAATGATTCGTCCCAAGCCTTGCTTAAGATCAGCCATGACTTCGCGTAAGGTGAGCAATTCCGTCTCACGTCCGACCATCGTAGCGTATAAGCCTTCAATGCCGCGTGTACGGCCTGATTCGAATTTTCGACCCAGAGCCTGGTAGGCGAGCACAGGTTCACTTTTTCCTTTAACCTCTATTCCACCCAATGCTTTAAATTCAAAAAGATTTTTGATCAGTTTATATGTATCGTGGGCGACGCGCACTGTCCCTGGATCGGCTGTTTGTTCCATACGCGCGGCCAAATTGATGGCGTCGCCTAAAGCGGAGTATTCCATTCGCAAATCCGAGCCGATCGCACCGACAACCACTAAACCGGTATTGATCCCCACGCGGATATCGAAATCAACGCCATACTTTTCCCGGATCTGTCCACGATAGGGCCTTATCGCCTCGACAATATCCAGCCCGGCCAGGATGGCACGTCGCGGGTCATCTTCATGTGCAATGGGAGCACCGAAGAATGCCAGCAGCGCGTCGCCCATTAATCTCGCGATGGTTCCTTCATAATGATATACAGGTTTGATCATTTGTGCGAACGCGCCATTCATGATCTCGGTCCAATCTTCAGGGTCTAATCCTTCGGCGGCCGCGGTCGAACCTTTGAGATCACAAAACAACATTGTCACCACGCGCCGCTCACCAACCATGCCGCCCTTATCCTGCGCAGCCTCCAATTTCTTCATCAATTCTCGCGGAATGTATTGCTGAAGCTCGGATTTCACAGCGGGTGCTTGAGATGGGGAGAATGAACGTATTGGCTCGGGACTCTTCGCCTCATTCCGGGCTACGTCTGGGGTTGGTACTGTTTGATGGGGCTGAGCTGGCACCCCTGTCACGAATGCGCGTGGCTCGATGGATTGAGGATTGAGTTGTCGCCCACAATGATCACAAAAGAGGGCCGCCTCTGGTAATGTCGTGTTACAAAAGGGACAATTCGGTAGAAGCCAGAATCCGCATCGTTTGCAGAACCTGGCTTCGGCGCGGTTTTCCGTGTGACAGTTGGAACACCGATGATTATTCATATAGTTCTTTGAAGTTAATATATCAGATAACCTCTGATATGTTGCATCATTTACGGCTTCTGATATACACGAACATAATCTACATATAAAAACTGAGGGAATGCTGTAGTCTTATCCGGGTAACCGGGCCATCGTCCCCCCACTGCCAGATTTAGGATAATAAAGAATGGGTGATCAAAGATCCACGTATCCGGAACGTCATTTGGCGTTAATTTGAAATATTGTTGCTCATCAAAATACCAGCGAATCTCATTCTCCTCCCATTCGATGGCGAAGACATGAAAATCATCCTTGAGCGAATCGGCAGATACAACAAAGCTTGTTGTTACACCATTCCCGCCGGAATATCCCGGTGCATGAACCGTAGCATGGATGGTATCCGGCTCTCTGCCGATAAATTCCAGGATATCAATTTCACCGGAAGCAGGCCAGCCTTTATTATTATCTCCAAGCATCCAGAATGCAGGCCAGATGCCCTGCCCATAGGGAAGTTTGATGCGCGCTTCAATGCGTCCATATTGCCAGGCATGCAGTCCCTGTGTTTTGATGCGGGCTGAAGAATAGGGACGACCTCCGGGCAGTGTGGGGTCTTCAAGAGCTTCAATGACGAGCATCCCATCCTCCACGCGAACGTTTTCAGGTTTGTCGGTGTATGCTTCCCATTCCGCATTGCCCCAACCACTACCACCCAGATCGAAGGTCCAGTTGGTTCTATCCAGCTCCGCGCCTTCGAATTCATCGTGCCAGACGATGTCCCATCCGGTGCGTTCCCAGATGGCAGTGGGCGTTGGCATTGGCGTTGAGGTTGGAACAGATGTTGGAGTTGGTTCAGGAGTTGTCATCGTACAGGCACCCAGGATGAAATTAATAGATAGAAGGATGTAAAGCTTTTTGAACATTTGAACCTTTTGTGATGAAGCTTGTCGGGGAATATACCTACCCTCCTAATTTACCATGAATAATGGATATGGCGGATTCCATGAGTAAACTTTTTAGGTGCGATAAAAAGATACCAATAGAATCCGCCCCGTGATGTGTACCCTCAGTTATTAGTCCGCCAATTTGATCGCCACTTCGATTTTCCATTTTGACTTGCGAGGTTCGATTTCCGGGTCGGTGAGATAAGTTTCGTATCGTGAGCGAAAATTATCGCCCTGTTCAGTATCCCAGCGATCGAAGTCCATGCCCTGCGCGCGCACCCATTCAATTAAGGCTCTGTTCCCAGAAATGCCACCGCCTGAATAGATAAGGCTTGCATATCGTCCTGCCGGAAGCACATCGGCTTTTACCTCACCATTATCAGACAATGCCTTGCGTACGGGAACGCAGAACGAGATGTCCATGAACCCGCGCATGTCGATGACGTGGTAGCGCAAAAAGGGCGGACCTGATGTCTTGATTTGATTTTCATACACCCAGGCATTCAATTCATCCGCAATCCTGCTGATCACTTTGGACATGCCTTTGAAAGGCGCGATGGTTCGAATGCCCATATAAACTTGTTTGGGTCGTTTATCTATTTTAGGTTTGCCGATCGTTGTCATGTTTACTCCTTGTATTCCTTTAGAGTACAAGTTACGAGATGATCAATTAATTTCAAAATAAATAATTTTCCCGTCTTGTATTTGCATCACCGAGTCTATGCCACGTGCCAGAACAGAATTTGCACGATAGATGACATAATTGAAGGTAACTTTGTTTCCATCGACTCTCAATTCACTGATTTCAAACCGGTCATTATGATCGACGTTACCTTGAATGAATGTTTGAAATGCATCTTTTCCCGTAATGTAACAATGTCCTCGACATTCAATGTCATTGCCAGCGAAGGATATGGCGGTTTCTATATCTCCATCATTCATAGCCTGATAAAAGTCTTGCACGATTTCATCGGGGCTGACAAACTCCGGGGCAGTCGTAGCGATTATCGGCGTAATGGTTGAAGTGTTTGCGCAGGCGATCAGTCCTTGCATTAAGATTGTGCAAATCACAAAATATATAAGTTTAGATTTCATCGTCTTCTCTATTAAAGTGCGTCGCATCGTACGATGCGACGCACTTCTACAACGATTAAGTTACTTGAACAACCAGACGATCTCCATCTTCGCATCTTCTCCAGGTCCGCTGTGCCAGATCTCGCGCGGTGGTTCTGCCATCTGGTAGCCATTCTTTTGGATCCAGTCGGCAGCTGCGTCGTACGCGCCGAGGATGGCAGGGAAATCGCATTGTGCGCCAAGCATGGTCACACAGGCAGCATTGCCGCCTGTCAACTGTTTGACCTGAGCATCGCCTTCCGACTTCAAGTTTCCTTTAACCGGGATGCAGATCTCAATCGGTCCATCCTCCTGTTCATTAATCGCGCCGTGAAAGATGCCAAACGGTGTCTCTTTCACAGTGAGATTCTGTTTTTGCAGCAACGCCTGCAGCGTGGAAATGGATTGCGTAATGGTCTCGTCCAGTTTGGGCACCTTGATGTGGCGGGTGAGGCTTACCACTTGCTGTGTGGGGATCTTCTTCACGTTCACTTCGAGAGTCATAGGATTGGCCTCCTGTTGAATGATTCGGATAAAGGTGTGAACCTGCGCGCGAATCTGCTCGACCTGTCTCTCTCGCATGGACGCGTACTCCCACACCAGCGTTTCGGCATCCGCTGGTGAGGTCTCCAATGCCGCGAGCACCTGCCGGATGGTGGCAAGCGGCATGTCCATATCGCGCATGTTTCGGATCATGCGCGCGCTCGAGAGTTGGTCAATGCTGTAGTATCGGTAACCGTTTTGAGTGTCCACTTGACGCGGCTCCAGCAGATCCAACTGATCGTAGAGCCGCAAAGCCTTGATCGAGAGGCGGGTCATCTCTGCAAAAGTGCCGATGGAAAGCAGATCTCTTGGCTGGTTCATATTCGCAGTATACAATCTACCCAAGGGGGAGAGTCAAGGGTGAGAAATAATTTAGTCCAAAGCTGTGAGAATAAGAAAGACACTCGAAGGAGTAAGCTCTTCGAGTGTCTTTTGCAATGATTATGATTAACCAGATGGAGGGCTAATCCTTCGAAATTTCCTTGACAACTTCAGCCGTTTTCTTGGGCTCGTTCACTCGCGTTGCCACATCTGCCTGAGAGATGATCCCGACGAGCCGGCTATGATCATCCACAACCGGAATACGGCGCAATTGATATTGAGCCATGGCCTTCATGGCATTTTCGACACTATCCTCAGAGCGGATGGTGACAACCTTGCCGGTCATTACATCGCCCACTTTTGTATTTTTGGGATCGCGTCCTTCCCCCACGACCTTCAAAGCCAGGTCACGATCTGTCACAATCCCAACCAGCGTTTTGTCCTTTTCGTTATTTACAACAAGAACTGGACCAATGTCTTCCTTTTTCATCAATTGTGCCACTTTGGACACGCTTTCATCGGGCAGGCTATAGACCAGATCTTTCGTCATTATGTCTCTAGATTTTTTCATATCGATCTCCTTCTTCGATTGATAAGAATTGAAAATATGATGCGCCTGATTTACTGCCGATAGCGAGAAGCTGCAGGCAGCGCTCTCCGGTTTCCACCGAGCAGAAAAGTGAGCAGGACTCCAGTAAAGAATCCGCCAATATGTGCCATATAAGCTACACCACCTTCAGCCTGTGAAGATGCAGTGAAGCTACCAATGCCACTGAAGATCTGCAATACGATCCAGAGACCGATCACAACCAACGCAGACGTTCGAGTAACCACACGTCCCATCAACACATTCACACCAGCACCCGGGAACATAATAAGATATGCACCCAGCACACCCGCAATTGCGCCAGAGGCACCCAGGTTTGGAATGCTTGACCCGGTGCTAAAAGCCAATTGCGCAAAGGTCGCCCCGAGTCCGCATAGGAAGTAGAAGACCGTATATAGTCCATGCCCAAGGCGGTCTTCCACATTGTCGCCGAAGATCCATAGGTAGAGCATATTTCCTAACAAATGCAACCACCCGGCATGCATGAACATGGATGTGAAAAGTGTTAGGAAATCTCCAGCAGGATTGGCAAGGAACCGCGTGGGAACAAAGGCCCAGCGTTCGATAAACGCATCGCCGCTGCTGAGTTCCAAAAGAAAGACCAGCGCATTTATGGCAATCAGAGCGTACGTAACTATTGGAGTAGTTCTCCGAGCACTGTCATCATCACCAATTGGTAACATAGGTATTCTCCTCTCGTTGATTGATCTGGAATGAAATTTGGCCCCATAGGAT
>DAINRK010000084.1:0-11894 GCA_036741855.1 Anaerolineales bacterium | reverse complement strand
TCAGCAAAGATGTGTATGGGCAAACGACACCAATAGAGTAACTTAATAGACAATAGTCGCACTCATCTTTACAATTGAAACTTTATTTTTCTTCAGAGTACGGATGGATCGATAAACAAAAAAAATGAGAAATTGTTGATCGGCGTTAGTTGATTTATCTCCACTAAACAACCAAATAGAAGACCTACTTAGCCCAGGAGATGACCTCTTAGGGTATTTTCATTTTCCTTAAGCATACTATAAGGATTCATATAGAACTCATTAAGAACCTCGGAATATGATTTAGCTAGATTGAACTTGCCAGAATTCATGGCATTCACTCCACTGTGAGCGGGAATCAACACAATCAGTGGATGTTAATTTAATTTTGGCCTTTCGCCATGCCACCTCAACCCTTCAAAACATTTTGTTCAAGAGGAGATATAAACTATGCTACGCTCTATTGTTGGATCAATCCTTAACTTACGATTCGTTGTTGTCATTGTCGCAGTGATAGCGATGCTGGCCGGCGCTGCCCAATTGCGCGAGATGCCGGTAGACATCCTGCCCGAGTTTTCACTCCCCTTCGTTGAAATCCGGACCGAGGCACTCGGTCTTTCGGCTGAGGAAGTGGAACTATTAATCACGACTCCAATGGAACAGGATTTGCTGTCCGGCGTGCCATGGCTGGACACAATCCACTCCAAGTCGGTGGAAGGGCTATCCTCAATCGTCCTTGTCTTTGATGAGGGTACTGATGTGATCCGAGCGCGACAAATGGTGGGAGAACGTCTGGCGCAGGCCTTTGCACTCCCCCATGTGTCAAAACCGCCTACGATGATCCAGCCCCTATCATCCACGGGCCGTTTCGTCATTGTTGGACTTTCCTCCGAGAAATTGTCTCTGATTGAATTGTCAGTTCTCGCGCGTTGGACGATCGGTCCGCGTGTAATGGGCGTTCCGGGTGTGGCGAATGTGGCTATCTGGGGCAATCGAGATCGACAACTTCAGGTGCTTGTAGATCCCAAGCAACTCAATGAGCGTGGTCTATCACTGGAGAAAATTCTCGAGACCACAGGGAATGCATTGTGGGTCTCCTCACTGAGCTTCCTGGAGGCCTCAACACCGGGCACCGGTGGTTTCATCGATACTCCGCAACAAAGGCTTGGAGTTTTTCACCTCTCACCGCTGGTATCTGCTAAGGATCTTGCCCGTGTACCTATCGAGGGTGCAGAAAATTTGCGCCTGGGTGAAGTTGCAACGGTGGTTGAAGATCATCAGCCTTTGATCGGCGATGCTATCATCGACGAAAATCCCGGCCTGCTGCTTGTCGTGGAAAAATTCCCAGGCACGAACACGTTGGATGTGACTCGCGGCGTGGAGGATGTGCTCAGGGCCATGCAGCCCGGCCTCCCCGGCATCAAAATGGATTCTTCCATCTTTCGCCCGGCGAACTTTATTGAAGGTTCGATCGCCAACATTAGCATGGCATTGATCATCGGCATCCTGCTTATGGTTTTGCTATTAGGCTTCTTCAATGGATGGCGCGCAGCTCTCACCGGTGTAGTAGCTATCCTCCTGTCGTTGATCGCAGCCGCCTGGGTGTTATACGCGCGTGGTGCGACCATGAATATGATCGTGCTGGCAGGTTTGCTCATGGCGCTCGGTGTGGTGATTGATGATGCCATCATGGATATGGGCACCATCCTGCAGCGACTCCGCGAACAACACAATATAGGGAATACCCAATCCAAAATGAACACTGTCGCGGATGCAATAGTCGAGTCGCGCAGTGCCATGATATACGCCACTCTGATCATCATTATTGCCACATCACCAATCTTATTTCTTAGTGGCTTATCGGCAACGTTTTTCAAGTCCCTTGCCTTTACCTACATACTGGCCGTTCTGGTCTCAATGATAGTTGCCGTAGTAGTTACTCCTGCTATAGGCTTTATTCTGGTGGGAAACACGAACAACACGAATAGTGTTTCCTCCTTTGTTGAACGACAACAGACTGCGTATAAACGGACACTGGGGAATCTGGTTCAATACGGGCGGCCTATGATGCTCGTTCTTGTGATCGGTGCAGTTGTCGGTGCTGCAGGATTCGCATTGCTTAATCGATCCGTGATTCCAGTCTTCAAGGATCGAAATGTGTTGATTCAATTGACGGGGACGGCGGGGATGTCACAACCTGAAATGAGCCGCATGGATACCCGGATGAGCACTGAATTGAAATCCGTTCCCGGCGTTCTCAACGTTGATGCCCACCTGGGCCGCGCGGTCTTTGGAGACCAGGTGGTGAATGTTAATTCCAGTGAGGTGTGGGTCACAATTGATCCCAAAGCAAACTACGATACAACGTTCGCCGCTATCCAAAGAATTGTCAGCGGATATCCCGGACTCAATGGCAAGGTGTTGACTTACATTCAAGATCAAACCAGTGAATTAACAAAAACAAAGGAAAATGCCATCTATGTTCGTGTTTACGGCAATCGGCACGATGTTCTCCGTACCGAAGCTGAAAATGTCAAAAAGGCACTGGACGGGGTCGCCGGGATCTCTGAACTCAAACTTGACTTTCCAATTCAGGAACCAACTCTACAAATCGCGGTGGATCTCGAGAAGGCTCAAAGCTACGGAATTAAACCTGGTGACGTCCGCAGAACCGCTGCGATACTTCTGTCCGGGGTTCAGGTCGGTAGTCTGTTCGAGGAACAGAAAGTATTCGATGTGGTCGTATGGAGCACACCGGAAACGCGTACTAGCATAAGCAGCATCAGCGAGATGCTGATCGATACACCCAGCGGCAAGCAGGTGCGTTTAGGCGATATCGCTGACGTCAGTATTGTGGCGGTTCCGAATATTATCGAACACGACGCCGTCAAGCAATACCTCGATGTGAAAGCGATGGTAGCTGGACGTGATCCCCGCGCTGTTGCAAGTGAAATTCGCGGTCGCCTTGATAAGATGCAACTCCCGTTGGAATATCATGCGGAGGTCATCAATAACTTTGCAGATCAGCAAACCATTTCAACACGTATCTTGATGACTGTAGCCGCGGCTATCCTGATCATGTTCCTGATCCTTCAGGCTGCTTATCGCAGCTGGCGCCTTGCATTCCTGTCCTTCATCATGATACCAGCCGCATTGGCAGGTGGCGTAGTAGGCGTCTTCGCAACTGGTGCAGTCCTCTCGCTGGGTTCTCTCATCGGTTTCTTCCTGCTGTTCGAAATCGTAGTGCGCAATAGCATCGTAATGACCGAGCAGTTTTATCATCTTGAGCATAAGGAACGTCTGTCTTTCGGACCTGAGCTCATCGTTCGCGGCGCTGCTGAACGACTTGGTCCTATCATGACAACTGCATTAGCCGTTGCTCTTTTATTGCTACCTGCTTTGATATTGGGAGATATTCCAGGTCTGGAAACAATACGTCCAATGGCAATAGTCGTGTTGGGTGGCCTGGTTACAACGACGCTCCTCAACCTGTTCGTTTTGCCAGCCCTCTACTTACTCTATGGCACCAGCCGCGAGCAGGATCTTGAGATCTATCCATCCACCGCTGTTGACCTCCCAGCCTCAGCCGATTAGTCCTCATCGAATCGCAGTCTTACAACAGGTATAGATACCTATGTCCAAGAAAAACAATTCCAGAGCTACAAATTCGCCGTTTGAGATTCTATTGGTGGAAGACTTGCGAAAATCCTATGGCCCAAGACCAGCGCTACGCAACCTTTCCTTCTCCCTCAAAGCCGGCCGCGTTATGGGTTTCCTCGGTCCAAATGGAGCCGGAAAGACCACCGCTATCCGAATCCTCACGACGATTCTTGAACCAGACTCAGGCTATTTCTTTGTGGATGGCATCAGTTCCGAGTATCCAGAAAAAATACGTGAAAGGATCGGTGTCTTGCCGGAAAGCCTCGGGTTTCCAAAGCAAATGACAGGACATGAATTCCTAACTCATTTTGGCGAACTCTATGGTCTGGCTCAAAGGGAAGCGAATGCATATGCGATGGAATTGCTCGAAGAAGTCGGTTTGCAGCAACGCGGAAAATCCCTGATTGGAACGTATAGCCGAGGCATGCGACAGAGGCTTGGGATTGCGAGGGCCTTGATCAATGATCCGGTAGTTGTTTTCCTGGATGAACCAACGCTCGGTCTCGATCCGCATGGTCAACAGGAATTACTTGCCCTGGTACGACGGGTTGCTGAAGAGCGAAACGCGGGAGTGGTGTTGTGCAGTCATCTCCTTGCGGAAATAGAAGGAATTTGTGACGACGTGGTCATTCTAAATTCCGGGCAAATCGTTGCAGCAGGGTCGGTGGCGGAGGTAATTGGGCGCGTGCAACGCAATATCATTCTGCACAATGGCTTCAGAATCCAGGTTCCATCTCCATCAGTTAACGATGTTCGACGCGTCTTGAAAGATATGCCAGAGATCCTCGAGGCAACTTCCCAGGGTGAAGTAGATGGCTGGGTAAGGGTCGAACTGCTGAATGCAGCAAATGAACATTCGCCTCACGATGGTCAAATTAACAATAAGGTTCTTAAGGCCCTGATCAGTGCAAAAATCACGATCCTAAATTTTGAGACGGAAGGCGGCCATCTGCAAGATGTGTTTCTTCGACTCACTGAGGAGACAATCGAATGAACGAAAAACGAGTTATGAATCACAGGAATATGCGGGCATCGCGCTCAAGACGACCAGCATGGTTGGTGCTATTAACATGGGAATTAAAGGAACTATGGATTGGTGGCAGAGCCTTAATCCTGATCATCCTGTTCAGTGTCCTACTCAGTATCATGGCTTGGTTGCTTGCGACGAATAGTGAACTGAATTTAATCCCTCCCAAGGAAATGGTGTTTTTGACCTTGCAGGCAGCCATCGCTGTCGGATTGTTTATCAGCCTGATCATTGGTGCTGATAGTGTCAGCGGTGAGCGCGAGCGCGCAACATTTGAAGGGCTTCTTCTAACACCAGCAAGCCGCCGACAAATCATCCTGGGCAAGTTTTTAGCTGCAATTTCACCCTGGCCTGTTGCGTTTGCCGTCACCGTGCCGTATCTGGTCCTGTTATCTCAAGGCGACGGAACAGTTATTATGAATTCCATACTATGGGGCTTCACGCTGGGAAGCATCTTGACCCTGGCATATACCGCCTTTGCAGTACTTATAAGCATCGGAACGAATTCAAACCGCACCAGCCTGTTTGTCAGTCTGGCAATCTACATCATTTGCCTGCTTCCAACACAATTTCCCGGACCAGCGCAAGCCGGATTTGCCGGTCAATTTGTAAAAAAAATAAACCCCATGGAGTCCACGAACCAGTTTCTTGAAAAAGTCATCGTCAACAATCGCACCCCTCAGGAAATGGCACTATGGCTTCGAGCACCAGCAATATTTTTTGGGCTCGCCATCTTTATTCTCTTTTGGTATGTCGGTCAACGACTTCCATTTGATGCAGGAACAATCTGGATGAGACGTCCATCTCGAAGGCGTATGGCAGTCTTGTCGCTCGCGATCGGTCTGATGGTGGTTTTGGCAACCACTCCTGTTATGGCATTAGGAGCGCGCGGTTTAGATAATGGAACGGCTTTGAATATTTCCATCGATACTGACTACAAAACCATTAAGACAGGAGATGCCATAAATTTCAACACAACTGTGACCAATCATGGAACGGATGAATCCCCTCAGATGTTTGTAGCAATGAACATCATCAATCTGGCGAAGGACGGGGACCCTGTTGACCCGGAGGATTGGTCACCGGAGCGGACTCAGGCGATTGAACCGTTGGCAGTAGATCAATCCACCACTCAATCCTGGAGTATTCATGCCATTCTTGACGGCGATTACATGGTGTATATGGTCCTTGTTCCTGAACCCGATGGAGAACAGAGTACCAGCCAGCCTGCTGTGAGTTCTGGCATTCACATCACCGTAACGCCGTTTGCCAGCCTTAATCCTGGAGGGGTGTTGCCTCTTGCCCTCGGAATGCCAGTCGGATTGATATTGTTATTGTTTGTTCTACTATGGAATCGAAATCGCAGCGTCAACACTGGTCGTTCTTCATTGACTGTAGAAAATCATTCGAACTAATAAGGAGATATCAAATGAAACACATCAATGCATTAATAGTCTTAGTACTGATGAGCACCAGTCTGCTGCTCTCGGCTTGCGGAGCGGGAGCAGTCCCACTAGAAGAGGAAACCGGACCCGTTACCCTTGAGCCAATTCCAGGAACGGATCTCAACCGTTTGACACTGACAGAAAAGGCTGCTGAACGACTGGGTGTGGAAACTGTCCTCGTCCGTGCTCAACAGGTCAACGGCATGGAACGAATGGTCGTTCCATACGCAGCACTGCTCTATGACCCAAGTGGACAAGCCTGGGTATATGTAAATGTAGAGCCCCTCGTTTTCGTTCGCGAACCTATTACTGTCGCTTTCATTAATGGCGACGAAGCAATTCTTTCCAAGGGTCCGGAGACTGGTGCTGCTGTGGTTACACTCGGTGCAACTGAATTATTCGGCTCCGAATCCGAATTCGAAGAAGAATAACAGAAAGCGGAGGTCAGAAATGATACGCTGGATTGTTGGATCGAGTCTCAAGTTTCGCTACCTTATCGTCGCTATCGCGGCGGTGATGCTAATCTTTGGCATGGCACAGCTTCCGAACGCGCCTGTCGATGTTTTTCCCGAGTTTGCACCACCGCGCGTAGAAATCCAAACCCCCTGCCTGGGGCTGAACGCACAGGAAGTAGAATCGCTGGTAAGCGTTCCGCTCGAGCAGGCCTTCAACGGAATCAATGGGTTGCAATTAATGCGATCCAAGTCGCTTCCCGATTTGTCGTCGATCGAGCTCCTTTTCGAGCCTGGAACGGACATTCTTCTGGCAAGGCAGTTGGTCCAGGAACGTCTTGCTACGGTCATTGGCACGCTTCCAACCTGGGCTGCTCCGCCCGTCATGATGCCGCCGGTTTCTACTACAGGGCGTTTCATGAAGATTGGGCTTTCCTCAAAAGAACTATCCCTGATGGATATGTCGATGATCTCCTATTGGACAATCAGGTCCCGCCTGCTGGGCGTCCCCGGTGTTGCGAATGTCGCCATTTGGGGTGAGCGCATTAGGATCCCTCAAGTACGCGTCGACCCTGAGCGGATGGTGGCCAACAATGTCACCCTTGATGAGGTGATGGAGGTAACTGCCAATGCTTTGGATGTCGGGATATTACAGTTCTCCAACGGCGCGATCATCGGGACCGGCGGGTTTATCGAGACACCGAATCAGCGGCTTCCCGTTCGTTCTGTATTGCCGATCAAATCAGCTGAGGATCTGGCGAAAATACCGATCAATGATCGAAAGAAGTCTGACGGCTCGGCGTTGCGTCTGGGAGATGTAGCCGTTGTGGTCGAGGATACATGGCCGCTCTTTGGGGATGCAGTCATCAATGGCGGTCCCGGCTTGATGCTGGTCGTTGAAAAATTTCCATGGGCCAATACACTCGATGTAACAAAAGGCGTCGAAGATGCGCTGGATGAATTACGGCCGGGTCTGCCTGGGCTAGAGATGGATTCGAGCATCTTCCGCCCCGCGGACTTCATCCGTGTAGCGCTCGATAACCTGACCAAAGCTTTGATCATCGGTTGTGTGCTCGTCATGTTAGTTCTCGGCGCCTTCCTGTTCGAATGGCGAACAGCTCTGATCAGCCTCGTGGCAATTCCATTGTCGCTTGTGGCTGGTGGGGTCGTACTTTTCCTTCAAGGGGCAACCATCAACACCATGATTTTGGCAGGGTTCGTCATCGCCATCGGCGTTGTTGTGGATGATGCCATCATCGATGTGGAAAACATCGTACGGCGTTTGCGCCAGTATCGCCGCGAAGGAGTCAATAAATCCACAGCAAGTATTATTCTTGAGGCATCGCTGGAAGTGCGCCAGGCAATCATCCATGCTACAGTTATAGATGCGGTAACTTTGCTTCCGGTATTTTTCATCGGGGGCGTTTCCGGGGCATTCTTCCAGCCTCTCGCAGTTGCCTATGCATTAGCTGTACTTGCTTCAATGGTTGTAGCCCTTACGGTTACGCCGGCGTTGTGCTTGATGATTTTGTCCAATGCAAAAATAGAACGCCATACATCCCCGGTTGTTTTGTGGCTTCAGCCTGCGTATGAGCGGGTGTTGCAGCGGATCATCAGTCATCCGCGTCCGATTTTCATTACAACGGGTGTGGTCATTGCGATCGGCATCGCAGTTGCGCCTCTGCTTGGGGAATCACTGTTCCCCGAGTTCAAGGAACGAGACTTCCTAGCGCATTGGATTACCAAGCCCGGTACCTCTGTTATTGAAGAGGATCGGATTGCATCGAAAGTTGGTCTTGAGTTACGGGCTATTCCGGGAGTGCGAAATGTCGGAATTCATATCGGGCAAGCCTTGTTGGCGGATGAAACCGTTGGCGTAAATTTCGGCGAAAACTGGATCAGTATCGCTCCCGATGCGAACTACGAGGAAACGCTGGCAGCCATTGAAGAAGTGATTTACGGCCACCCAGGGCTCTTTCACAACGTGGAAACCTACCTGAATGAGAGAATTGAAGAGGTCCTTTCCGGGTCAAGCGAAAGCATTGTCGTCCGTATCTATGGCCCCGACCTGAAAGGTTTGCATGCAAAGGCGGACGAGGTGGAAAAGGCTCTTTCGCAAATCGATGGACTCGTTGATTTGCATGTGCAATTGCAGTCTGAGGTTCCTCAGATTCAGGTCAAAGTTGACCTTGCAGCAGCTGAAAAATATGGTCTTAAGCCAGGTGATGTGCGCCGGGCAGCGGCTACCCTGGTGGCAGGCGAAGAAGTTGGCGATCTTTTCAGAGACGGTAAAGCCTACGATGTAAATGTCTGGAGCACGCCCGAAACGCGCAGCAGTATCAGCAGCATTCGCAATCTGTTGATTGACACACCAGGTGGCGGGCACGTACGTTTAGGCGATGTGGCTGATATACGCCTGGCGCCGGTCCAAAGTGTTATTTACCGCGAAAACGATTCGCGCCGCATTGATGTTAGCACGAATGTGGAAGGTCGCGACTTGGGTTCTGTCGCACAAGACATTGACGATGTGCTTAAGACGGTTGAATTCCCATTAGGATATCATACGGAGGTGCTGGGTGAGTATGCGGAGCGACAAGCCGCTCAGAATCGCTTATTCATATTCGCCATTGCAGCGGCATTTGGTGTATTCCTCATCCTATGGGAATCTTTTGGAAACCTGCGTCTGGCCATCCTTGGCTTCCTCACGTTGCCATCCGCTCTGGTTGGCGGATTGCTGGCAGCTTCCCTCACTGGTGGTGTAATTTCCCTGGGTTCGCTGGTTGGTTTCCTGACAGTGTTTGGAATTGCTGCACGCAACAAAATCATGCTGATCAATCACTACCAGCATCTGGAGCGGTATGAGGGCGAGGAATTTGGACTGAAGCTCGCTTTGCGGGGAGCCAGTGAGCGCCTTTCTCCAATCCTGATGACAGCGTTAGCTACAGGGCTGGCACTAGTACCACTGGTCGTCACAGGTGACATTCCAGGTCATGAGATTGAATACCCCATGGCCATCGTCATTTTGGGTGGCTTGATCACATCAACACTACTAAACCTATTCGTTGTGCCATCCCTTTACCTGACTTTTGGGAAGGAAAAGAGCACTGCTCCAGTAAGCACTGGCGCAGTATTGGGAACGGCTCCAGCAGGCGATTAAAAAGATATAGGTTAGATAGAAATAACCCACCATGTTCGCATGGTGGGTTACTCATGGAGGCTGGAATGTTTGATAAACAGCTCAATAGTCATTCCATCAACCAACCTTAATAAATTTGGACAGCGAAAAACAGCGTTCCGATATTGTTTAAGAAGTCGACACATGATGCAGTCAAGTTTTCATAGACGTATCGTGTGTCGAGAATCGAAGGTAAGATGCGACATCCTCGGCTGGGCGATTGAATACCCGATAGCTATCGGGATTTTGGGCGGGCTGGCTACGTCAACGTTGCTCAACTTGCTTGTAGTGCCCATCTTATATCTGCGGTTTGGCAGAGACCCAAGGAGTGTGGTGCCTCAGGCAACATGATTGAACGCAAAAACCGCTAATGCAGTTTGAACTTCGTAGACCGTAAACCTCACAGATATGCTTACGGTCTACTAATCTACAGATAAGGTCTGTTGGTAAGAAAGGAGATTGAAATGCGTTATTTTCAAAATACTTTTAGAATGGTCATCTTGTGGCTCATAATTGTGGTTTCATCCTGTGCCCCGAAATCGGAGCCAGTGATTACGGAAGAATCTGTCGAGCCCCAATTTCCGGATTTTGACGCGAGCAATTTTGACAACTCGACCGTTATCGACAATAAATGGACTCCCATGCAGCCTGGGACGTTCTGGGCTTATGAAGGGTCCGCTCTAGATGGAGGCGACAGTGTCGATCGGCGCATTGAGTTTACCGTCACTGACCTGACGAAGGAAATCGATGGCGTGCGCACGGTCGTTGCCTGGATCGAAGACTACAACAATGGTGAACTGATCGAAAAAGAGATCGCTTTCTATGCTCAGGATAAAGACGGCAACGTCTGGTACTTCGGTGAACACCCGGAGGATTATGAAGCTGGAAATTTCGTCGAAGCCCCCACGTGGATTGCTGGTATCGCGGATGCAAAACCGGGTATCAAGATGCTGTTAGATCCGCAACTGGGAGCGCCTGTCCTTTACCAGGGATGGGGTCCTGAGGTTGAATGGTCGGATTATGGGCAGATAGATCAAATGGGTTTGAAGACCTGTGTCCCTGTCGCTTGCTACGAAAATGTCCTGGTGATCGCTGAGTCCAGCCTTCGCGAGGAGGGCGCCTACCAGCTCAAATATTACGCACAAGGAGTAGGAAATATCCAGGTTGGCTGGAGAGGGACAGATGATACGCAGGAAGAACTAAATTTAGTGGAATACAAGCAGCTTAGTTCGGACGAACTTGCCGATATTAATTCACAAGCGCTGGAGCTGGAGAAACATGCTTATGAGGTGAGTCCCGATGTATATGGACAGACGTCCCCTGCAGAATAATGTACTTTGAAAAGATATTTGATGCAATCCAACGAATAACCCACCCTGTTCCACAGGGTGTGTTATTGTTTGTTTAATTCTCGATCACTTTGTCTTGTTTAGTTTCAAGAATGCAGATCGATCAAACCCTACGAAACTGTCTCAGAAACCCTAAAGTATGCAACTGTCTTCTCCAAGCCTTCTTCAAGGGTAACGGTTGGTTCCCAGCCCATATCCTTCTTTATTTTGGAAGCGTCCAAGTAAATATGACGCGTTTCGCCGACTTTTGCGGGACCGTACTCGACGGGCAGACCATAGCCGGTAATATTTACCAACACCGAAGTTATATCGTTAATCGAAGTAGGCCGACCCCAACCCAGATTGTAAATTCCAGGTTCGTGATCAATTGTCAATGCCAATAGGTTCGCTTGGGCACAGTCACCAACATAGACAAAGTCCCGAGTTTGCTCACCGTCGCCATTGATTGTTACCTGTTCACCTGCCAGCATTTTTCCTGTGAAGATCGCAATTACGCCTGCCTCACCATGGGGATCCTGTCGAGGGCCGAAGACATTGGGATAGCGAAGGACAGTATACTTCAGGCCATAATTTACATGATACATATACAAGTAATGTTCAACAGTATGCTTACTGGCGCCATACTGGCAAATTGGATTGATTGGATGAGATTCGTCACATGGAAGGCTTTCCGGTTCACCATAGACAGCTCCGCCGGTAGAAATGTAGATCAACCGTTTTACTTGAAAATCCTTAGCAATTTCCAATAGATTAATCGAGCCAAGGATATTAATGTCTGCATCAAACAAGGGCTGGGCAACTGATCGA
>DAINRK010000083.1:1669-11912 GCA_036741855.1 Anaerolineales bacterium | reverse complement strand
CTATATAGCCCCAGCCAATTACGCCGCGGGGAATTTTCTGTAATTCTCGAAGAATTTTCTCTTTTTCATTTCGACCTCCCTGCTTTGCGATCGTTCTGACCGGTTCTGCATTCACATATTTATAAGGCGCAGCCAGGCATATGCCAGCCAATACCTGCAATAAAAGATGTGATCCGCTCTTTGGCTTGGAATTGCCAAAGAGCGGCGGTGTATCGTTGAAAGAAAGTCGCTTCCAACGCAAAATGGCTAGAGCGGTTTTCCCGATGGGGCGAAATGTGCGGCGGATTCTTTGATCGAGACGCATGGTTTGCGAATAATACCTGAGTGAGTTAGCTTAGTATATAGTCCCTGGATCGTTTCCTTTGACCCTTCTCAGTTTTTGCATTGAAGACTTCTCGCTCTGATATACCTTCTTCACACCATCACCAAGTGATGCTTCCGTCACGCGGATGTATTTCACGAGTCGCTCGAACCCGCCCGGCTCTACAGACGCGGCCTGGTCACTGCCCCACATGGCGCGGTCAAGTGTGAGATGGCGCTCCACCATACATGCACCAAAAGCAACAGCAACCGCAGAGGGGACCAGGCCAACTTCATGACCGGAATAG
This sequence comes from Anaerolineales bacterium, assembly GCA_036741855.1. Lineage (GTDB taxonomy): Bacteria > Chloroflexota > Anaerolineae > Anaerolineales > Villigracilaceae > Defluviilinea. The sequence goes on along the minus strand of DAINRK010000083.1, from coordinate 11,304 downwards.
CCGATAGGCACGTTCGGGAATTCACGACGCAGCGTTTCTACCATCCTTAGATTCAACTCCTCAGGTTCACATGGGTAAGTGCTGGTGCAATGCATCAACAGTAAATTTTCTTCGCCCGCGATTGCAGTGCCCATTTTGATCTGTTCCATCGTAGACATGCCCGAAGAGAGGATCACAGGCTTGCCTGTCGCCCGGGCTTTGCGAATCAGGTTGAAGTCCGTGAGTGAGGCGGATGGAATCTTATAGGCAGGCGTGTTGAATTGCTCCATAAACTCCACCGAGGGCTCATCCCATATAGAGACCATCCACGGAATGCCTCTTTGCTGGCAGTATGAATCGATCTCACCATATTGTTCTTCATTGAACTCCACCTTATAACGATACTCAAGATAGGTAATATAACCCCAAGGGGTTTCGCGCATTTGGTGCTGCTGATCGGGAGGAGTCGCGATATTGGGTGTACGTTTCTGAAACTTCACCGCGTCCGCACCAGCATGGACTGCAGCATCGATCATTCGCTTTGCAATATTCAAGTCACCGTTATGGTTAATGCCTATTTCTGCGATCACATACGCAGGATGCCCATCACCGACGAAACGATCTCCAATTTGCAACTCACGCGTCATCGTTATTTTCCTTTTTCATGCCGTTTGCATAGATTGAAAAAGCGATGGCGAGGAAAATGCAGCCGATCCCAATCGCCACCAGGATGATTCCTGTTCTGCCAATTACCAGTCCACCGATCACACCGGCGATCCCCATAAAGCTCATTGCTACAGCAGATTGTTTGTATATCCTGCCCATATTTTGTGCTGTCTGTTTATGCATGAAATGAATATCGTATAGTTCGTTGACTTCAGCCTGATGCTGTTTGCAGGCTATGCCATGTTTGAGGTCAACCGCGCAGTCCGTGCATAATCCTTTCTGGCAATATTTACAAATCCCAACAGCTGGCACTGTTGGATGATAAAAGCAATTCATTTCTTACTCCTCTTATTTTGAATTTCTACTCAATATTAAATCACATAATTCTCTCAACGCGCCATGTCCGCCAGCCCTTGATAGGATATGGTCTGCCATGCGGATCACTTCGGGATACGCGTCTGCGACTGCAACCGACCAGCCCGCGATCTCAAAGCATGGCAGGTCATTGCGATCATTGCCAATATAGATAACATTCTCAGCCTGGACGTTTTTCCTCTGAAGGACTTCACGCATCACGCGTCCCTTTTCATGGATGCCAACGCCATGAACCGCCTCCACGCCCATTTTTTTTGCGCGTGCCACCACAACGGGATTCGGTTCCGAGGAAAGGATCATGACTTCGATACCCAATTCTCTCATTTCTCCAATGCGCATGCTGTCACTACGATAAGCAGCAATGGACTCATTGCCATCCTGGTCCACCCAAACGCGGTTATCAGTGATCACACCATCAAAGTCACAGATGATGAGCTCGATCTTTTCGGGCATCGGACGGTGCAACTTCTTATTCGGTGTGACCATTTCCAGCCCGCTGGTGACGAGTGCTTCAGATTTCGCCCAGTCTGCAAGCGTATCGATATCGACCGTATAGCGTGCATCGATCACGAGCGGATACACCACACTGCCGGTGAGTGAGTGCTTTCTGGAAATGGTGGATGTGCGGATCACATCAATTTGTCCCGTCTGCCAATACACTGGAGGAAGGATCTGGCGCGGCGCGTTATAAGGCTCGCTAATACCTTCCACTTCAAGCAACGGCTTCATGGGTTTGTCGTAGCCATTGAACCGCCACATCTTATGCGGGTTCTGACCTGCGGGGACAATGCCTCGCACGGAATCTGCACTGGAGTTTTCGATCAGGGTTCTGACCGCAGAATCCACGCAATCCTTTGGGCGGATTGGTGAGGTGGGCCGCAGTTGTACAATGATGTCGGGTTTGTAGCCTTCGATATCTTCGAGCCATTTGAGGGCATGCTCGAAAACAGGCAGATCATTGGTGCGGTCCAGAGCCAGTTCACGGGGCCGCATGAAGGGAGTTTCAGCTCCGTATTCACGAGCGACTGCGGCGATTTCTTTATCATCCGTTGAGACGATTACGCGGTTCACTGCGTTCGCCTGCAAGCCTGCCGCGATGCTCCATGCAATCAGCGGATAGCCTGCGAAATCGCGAATGTTCTTGTGTGGAATGCCTTTCGAGCCGCCGCGGGCAGGAATGAGAGCGAGGATTTGGGTCATTTTTTATTCGATACCTGGAAATTGTAATTTGAAACTGTAGGGCGCTGATTTTCGTTTCACGATTCTCGTTACTACCATGCCGTCCAACCGCCATCTACGATGAGATTATTACCCGTCATATACGAAGAAGCGTCAGAAGCCAGGAACAAGAGCGCGCCGTTCATTTCATCTTTCTTTGCCATGCGCCCAAGTATGGTCTTTGCAGAATAATTCTTAACGAAGTAATCGTCATGATTGTTGAACACCCCTCCAGGTGTAAGCGCATTCACGCGGATCTCCGTCCCGGCATAATACGCGGCGAGATATTTGGTAAAACCTAACACGCCTGCTTTTGTCACGGTGTAATAGACAGGTTTGAAGGCAACCCGTTCATCATCTTTGATGTAAATGCGCTGGTCTGGACCATTAAGTCCATATGTGGAGCAAATATTGATGATACTTCCTTTTTTTTCCTGTGCGAGCATTTGTTTTACGCAGGCCTGTGTCACCAGAAACGTCCCCGTAAGATTCACATTTAGCGCCGCATTCCACTGGTCAAGAGGATAATCTTCAAAAGCCCCCGGTGTAATCCCTTTTTTTATTGCTTCGGGATCAAACTTGGGATCTAGCGCTGCGCCATTGACGACGATTTCAAGATGCCCAAAGGTGGATGTGACTGTTTCGACCATCGAGCTAACAGAATCTGGATTAGCGATATCAGTTGGAATTGCCAGAGCCTGGTATCCGCTTTTTGTGAGTGCATCAGCCATCTCTTGCGAAGCAGATACGTTCAAATCCACCACGGCAACTGCCGCGCCGGCCTCAGCGAGAGTCCGGCAAAACTCCGCACCGAGCAGACCCACGCCACCTGTCACTACGGCGGCCCGTCCTGTCAGATCGAATTTTTTCTGGATCTTCAAACTTTCTCCTCTTAGAGCGAGCTATTATCTTCTCTACGGTTGCGCCGTATAAATCTCATCACCTGCAGACTTATGTGCGAGATACAAACCCTCGACCAAAATAGGTGCGTCTTTTGGGACGTTATCACCGCCATCGAACAGTGCCAACACAGCCTTGCCTGCATTGATCTCAGATTGCATCGTTACCACGCCTGCCTCAAAACCAGAGCGTACCTGAGCAGTCGCAGAGTCAAAACGGTCTGGTAGGACATAACTACCCCGTCCGGTGTAAAGATAGACCGCGCCTGGCTCATTGGTATAGATCATCACATCATCAGGCAATTCGCGCAAATAATCCATGGCTTTTGAATCGTACCATTGGAAGGAGGCATATCCCAGCCCGCCCTTCGACAATTCATTGACTGTGATGAATTGCTTGAAAAACGCAAAGCTGAGGAAAACTAAGGTGAGGAGAATCACAACACTACGGTTTTTATTGCGAAACCAGATGCCCAGATATACAAGCAGGATCAGCAAACAAACAAAGACAGGCGACAAAATGCGGAGTTTGAATTTCGTCGCGGCATCGAACATGGTCATCGCGGCCACAATGGATGCAAGATAGGCAAAGAGATATAAACCGCTGGAGAATGGAATAAACTCTCTTGACCCGGCATCCATTTTTTCTTCTGCAGATACCTGCTGAGGCTCCGAAAAATATTTCCACGCCTTGGCGATGACCCAAACCAACACTGCAACAAGTACGACGAGGATCATTCCCTCAACAACACCTGGTTGCTTGATTGCCTCCCTGCGCCATGCCTCAATGGGAATAAAAAAATCGGAGAAGACGCGGACACCCATTTGCAAATTGTCCCCAGTAATGGGATGCCACGCCAGCACTCGATTCGTTGTGTTCTCTGCGACCAGCCGGTTGCGGATTGTCCATCCCAGTATCCACGGTAGAACCGCGGCGAGGAAGATACCGATGCTTGTCAATCTCTTTCTCCAGCTATCACGCAAAATAACAAGTGCGATAACAAATGTCGCAATCAAAGCAAGCCCTGCATACCGCGTAAGGTAGGCCATGCCGACAAATGTCCCACATAAGAGGAGCCATAGCCAGTGATTGTGACGTTCGAAATAGAGGTCGAACATCCATAGTGAGAACAGGGAAAGAGAAATGAATAACGGCTCACTCATGGCCGACGTATGAACCTGCAACAATTCGCTGTTCAATACGAATAACGCGGCAATCACGACTCCCGCTGTCAAAGAGGGTGTCATCCTCCACGCCAGGACACCAAGCAAACCGGCATTCAAGCCAAACAACAACGCGTTGATATAACGCGCGCTATGCAGCGGGTCCGCACCCAACAAGCCTGGCAACGTAAGGATGAAGGGAAATGCGGGGGGAAAGTGAGTGACAGGCTGGTTGGACGCCAGCCAGGCTTCGCGATATCCCTGCCCGGCCAACATACTGCGCGCGCCGGCAATATATGCAATCGAATCATCGGAGAGCGCCAGCCCCTCAGGTGTGGCTCGCAATACGATAAGAACGCCGGTGACCATGAGCAACAACAGGCTTAGAATTGAGGCCGTGCGGAGTAATGTGCGCGAGTCCATAAAGACAAAATGGGAGAGGCGGGTTATCCCGCCCCTCCCACATATACCACATTTAATCTTTCTTGCTTAGTGATTGTTCAAGTAACCCTGATCTTCCAGATACTTGATAATGATACGTGCATTCTCTTCAGGGGATGATCCATAACCTTTGAGCGTAATTTCCGGATCAATCGGTGGTTCATAGGGATCATCTACACCCGTGAAGCCCATTGGCTTGCCCTCTTCCATTGCCTGACGGGCTTTGGCATACAAACCCTTCACATCGCGCTCTTCACAAATTTCTATCGGTGTATCCATGTAAGCCATGATGAAGTTTTCACCCACCATCTTGCGGGCCTCTTCACGAGCCGAGCGATAGGGACTGATGGCCGCGCAAATTACGGCGCCGCCGGCCCGGGCGATTTCACTTGCCACAAAGCCGATGCGGAGGATGTTAATGTCGCGGTCTTCGCGGCTAAACCCTAGTCCCTTGGAGAGATGCGTGCGGACAACATCACCATCGAGGATGGTCAGTTCGCGTCCGCGTTCAAGCATGAGAGAAGTTAACACTTGTGTAGTTGCGCTCTTACCCGAACCACTCAAGCCGGTGAACCAGATGCAGAAGCCCTGTTTGTTGCGCGCCGGATACATCTCGCGCAGAATCTCGGCGGTCTCCGCCCGGGTGAACCATTCAGGCAACAGCTTGCCTTTGGCAAGATAATCATCGCGTACCTGTGTGCCGGATATATTGAGAGTCCTTGCACCCTTGGGCACATCCTTTTCCTCCACGTAGCGATCTTCGTCTGGGAGATAAACGAGCATTTCAAACGGGATCATCCTGACGCCGATTTCGGATTCATATTGTTTCATGCTTTCCTGCGCGTCATAGGGACCGTAGAACGGCTTTCCGCTCGAATCATTTCCGGGGCCTGCATGGTCACGCCCGACGACAAAATGATTCGCGCCGTGGTTACGACGAATAATCGCATGGAGTAATGCTTCCTTGGGTCCTGCCATTCTCATCGCCAGAGGCAATAAACTGAGCATAGTACTGTTCTTATCGTAGTGATTATCCACCAAAGCCTTGTAGGTGCGCACACGGGTGTAGTGATCCACATCACCGGGCTTTGTCATGCCTACCGTAGGATGAACAAGTAATGAGCCCTTTACTTCCGCAGCGGCGCGTTTGGTAAGTTCCTCGTGAATGCGGTGCAGTGGGTTGCGTGTCTGGAATGCCACAACATTGTCATGCCCCATATTCTCGAGCATTTCGCGCACCTGCGCAGGTGTGTGTCGTAATTCCACGAAGTCGTGATATTTTGGCAGGCTCACAACCTTGATCGGACCAGAAATGCAGACTTTCCCCCAGCGTTCCATTTCAGATACCATCGGGTGACGATGATCTGTTGTCCCATAAGCCAATGCGGCTTCAGTGGCGGGGTCCCAGTGATAGACCTCATCAAGGTTCATGATGGCGATCACATCGTTGTTCGAGTTGCGCAAGACAACGTCTTCACCGACGGGTGGCAACTCTTTGGGATCAACTGTCAGTGTAATTGGAAGCGGGAAGAATGTTCCATCTGCAAGGCGCATTTCGCGCAATACGCGCACATAATCAGCTTTACCCATGAAGGTCGTAAGAGGCGAAAAGCCGCCGGTGGCAAGCAATTCCAGGTCACAAAGATTCCGCATGGTGATCTTGATGGAAGCCAGTTGGGCGGATTGGGCGATCAGTTCCTCACGCTCCGACTCATCCACGACCAAATTCACCAGCTTTCCCCCGTATGGGGTAATAAGTTTTGCTTTCGACAAAGTGAGATTTTCTTGCAACATTTATTTGCTCCTTATAATTATTATACAGTGATGATAAACTCGCCATCACAAATTTGCTCATGCAAGGTTTGATTATAGCGTAACCACTCTATAATTCAGACGCTGAATTTTATTATTGGTTACAGTCCGGAAATGATTGGATGACCTCAAAGACACTCCGAAATCTGCTCTTTTTTCTTATCCTGCTGGGCTATTTGTATTATGCAAACAGATATATCGAAGCGACAAGTATCACCGTTGACAATAAGAAATATTATATACTTTTTGATGACGCCATGATTTCCATGCGCTACGCCTACAATCTTGCCCATGGCAGCGGGCTGGTTTGGAATACTGGTGAGCGTGTAGAGGGGTTTACAAACCCACTCTGGGTTGGATTTATGGCGCTCTTTCACCTTTTCCCGATCGCCGCCTCAAAGATCAGTTTTTACATTCAATGGAGTGGCGCCTTCTTTCTGGCAGCTACACTGTTTTTTGTTCGCTGGCTAGTGGAGCAATTTACAGACGAACTTCTTCCTATGCTTGCGGCGGTCGCGTTAACCGCGTTTTATAGTCCGTTGATCTCGTGGGATTTGCTGGGGATGGAAGTCAGCATTCTGACCCTGATCCTGACAGCCGTTTTGTGGATCATCCTCCGAAATGGGTCTTCCAGTTTCACCCCCGGGACCCTTCGATACGGCTTCGCCACTCAGGGCGGTGCTTATATCCTGCTCGCCGTTTCGACGCTGATTCGCCTCGATATGGCCGTTCCGTTTCTCGTTATTCTTATTGTCATGTTCATTATACAGAAGGAATATAGAAGGCAGCACCTGATCTGGGGATTAGGTCTGCTCGTTCTCTTTTTAGGTGGGCAAACTCTGTTGAGATATTTTTATTATGGCGATTTTTTACCTAACACGTACTATTTGAAAATAGAAGGCTGGCCATTTTCATTACGGATCATGCGTGGGTTATATACACTGATTTGGTTTGCTTACTTCAACAACTGGGTTTTTATGTTACTGCCGTTCACGCTTCTGCTCTTCCGCCGCGATTGGAAGATTTTCCTCCTTCTGGCAGTATTGCTGGGACAAATGGCTTATAGTGTTTATGTGGGCGGGGATGCGTGGGAGAATCATGGTGGCGCGAACCGGTATATCGCGCTGGCAATGCCGGTGTTCTTCGTATTGTTCTCGGTTTCAGTACAAGTACTACTAGAGAAAACAGTGACCAGCCTGGGGTCTGGATGGGAGGCAATGAATACGGCACTTCTGGCCTATGTTTTGATCTTCGCTATGGCGCTGTTGCATTTCAATCTTTTGCTCGGAGATTGGAGATATATCGAACGGTGGGAATTCAACCGCAAGCCAGATTATGTTGCAGGAAATGAAAATAATCTGAAGATCGCGCTTGCTCTGCAAAATACAACTTTACCCGGCACATCTGTAGCCGTAGTCGGTGCAGGGACAATCCCATATCTGTTGCCTGATCACTATGCAATCGATATCCTCGGCAAGACAGACACTGTCATTGCACATGGACCTGTGCGCGCGTCCATGGGCATCCCGGATGTGCCAATGATGCGACCCGGTCATATGAAGTGGAATTATGCGTATACAATCGGTGAACTCAAGCCTGATGTTATTGTGTCATTGTGGGAAGGCACAAACGAGGAGGCAGCACCATACCTTGAAGATTATGTAATTGCTGAAATCGGCCGAAAGATCAATGTTTTTCTGCGAAAAGATTCCCCGAATGTGCTGTGGGATAAAGTGGCCATCAAGAATTGATGGTCATAGACTAATCATGCTGCCCCTCTTCTGAGACTCATACGCAGCCAAAGCCATTTTCAAAGCCTTTATCCCATCATTCAGATCACAAACAGGTTCTGCTTCTCCTCGCACGGTTTCGATAAAGTGTTTGGTCTGTGTCAGGAAGAGTTGATTCCGTTCAAAGCCTTTAGGAGGAGAAAACGTTTCGATGACGGGAGCAGGCGGATGGTCCGAATAGGAGCCGAAATGCGCGGGCATTTTATAGAAATGCAAAGTGCTATCCACGTTATCCCAGCGCAGGGTTCCGTCAGTCCCAGCGATTTCCAGACGATGAACGGGTGGACGCTGAAAGTAATTCAAATGTACGCCGCCAATGGCTCCATTTGTAAACTTCAATCCAACTTCAGCAACATCTTCCACATCCACTTCAAGCGGCGAGATATGTCCGTTGACTGACCACAACGAATCAACTTCGCCAATAAGATAACGCAAATAATCTAGGGGATGTGTAAGCGTAAGGATCACACCACCGCCAAGTTCGGTGCGCGCTGCGTAACTCTGACGATAATCCTCCCAGGGATGCCACTGTGGGAGATATTCGCCCCAATGCACATGTACAGTTAATACCTTGCCAAGCGCGCCAGCTTGAATCAATTCGCGCGCTTTGTTGAGTGTAGGATGATAACGGAACTGGAACCCGACAAGGATTTTGCTCCCACTTTCTTGTGCGGCGTTTTGCAGAACGTCCAATCGTTCAGGCGAATTGGAAACCGGCTTTTCGAGCAGGATGTGACAACCGGCTTCCGCTGCAGGGATAGCGACATCAAGATGAAGCGAAGTTGGGTTGGCGACAATCACGGCATCCGGTTTATGTTTTTTAAGAGCCTGTTGTAAATCAGTTGCGACGGGGTATCCTGCCAGTTCGTCATCAGGCAAGGTGGCGCGATGAGACCGAAGTAAAACAATATCTTTTTCGCCCAGTGCAATCAGGTTTCGAAAATGCCTGCGACCAATCGAGCCAAGCCCTGCAATGAGAAACCTCATTCCAATTCCTTATGATAGGTAATGTAATGATTGACCATCTCGAAGCCAAGCGAGCAATAAATATTTAGTGCATTCTCGTTATCTCCCCAGAACTCTAGGGTGATGGGGCAAACTCCTTTCTTACGAAGGTGTTGGATGCCTGCTAGCACCAATTGTCGCTGAAAGCCCTCTTCGCGATGGGGCGGAATAATCCCGGGTCCATCCAGCAGATCGCTTATTTCTCCACTCCCTTCTTTTTTACCCTGAGATTTTAGTGAACAGATTCCAAAGATCGAATCTTTCTCATCAAAGAGCAGGAGAATAT
>DAINRK010000083.1:0-1569 GCA_036741855.1 Anaerolineales bacterium | reverse complement strand
TTTAGTGAACAGATTCCAAAGATCGAATCTTTCTCATCAAAGAGCAGGAGAATATCATCTACATCATAATACTTCAGGAAACGTGGAGATTTGCGCTCTTCTTCTGTTCGGTTGTCATTGTGCTGATGCCCCCACATCCCTAGATAGCAATCATCCAAAGCCTTCAACAAGATTAATGGATCATTCACCTCGGAATATCGTTTGAGAGTAAAGCCTGCGGGGAAATCAAACGGTGGGAACTCAATTTCGGCGCGAGCCTTCAGCGATCCAGATGAACCCACTGGAACAAAACCATGTTTTTCCAGGAACACTTGAGAAGCATTATTATTTTCATTGGCATAAATAAGAACGGCCTTTGACCCAACTTCATGAGCGCGGTTCAAAGTCAATTCCAGCAATTGACTGCCCAATCCTTTCCGCCGTTGCGATGGATGGACAACCACATAAACAGTGCATTGTTTGGAAGGTTGCTCAAGAGCAACACCGTATCCAACAAGCTTTCCATCGGTTTCCGCGACCCATGCATCTTGAGTTGGGTGATAATTCGGCCATGTTAATGAATTTCGCAAATATTCTTCTGACGCATCCTCTCCATCACAGTCAATTGATTCGATCTCGGTCAACATACGTGCGAGAGGAGACAAATCTGTTTCAGGAGCATAATGACGAATTTTGAAGGTATTTTCCATGTGATTTTACCTACCAGTTTGAGTTGTTTTCATACTTCCACTTGACCAGCGTCTCGCCCGCGATTTCATGGAATATGGATTTATCTTTCGCGGTAAAAAGATGTTCCCAATTCCCTGCGTGACCCTTTGGAAGTAGAGAGGCGATCCCTTCATTACGTTTCGCCTGCCACTCCTCATCGGGGTTGGATTCCATCTCTGCTTTGATCTGCTTTGCCAAAGACTTGTCAATCTTTTTCACTCCAAGAAATTTCCAGAGGCGAGTGAGCTCTTCAAAAGGATTTTCGAGCAGGTCTTCATAACGCAAGGCAAAGTAATTTTCACCAAAGAGTCTCTTACCTTCCGCTTCTATTTCCTGCAAATTCGCGACCCAGCCTGTTGCTACGCGGCGAATGAAAGCCTCCGTGAAAATCGAACGCGAGCCATTCGTAAATTGCGAATGCTCTTTTCGCAATTCTTCAATAATATGTTTATCTTCGGATGTTAGAAACTTTGATTCTTCCACGAAGTTTCGGAATCTTTCTGAGACCAACACATCGCGCCCATCGCGGACGATATAAACCAGCTTCGCGTCCGGGTAGATCGCGTGCATGTCGCGCACTGCCTGCCCGTGGATCGTGGAGGAGGGACTCTTATCCCCAACGATGTGCTTGCCTTCTTTCGCCGCGTCGCGTTCCATGATGAAGTCCGCGGCGGCGCGCAGGAGGAGCGGTGAGAGGTCGCGTCCCTGATTCCAGCGGTTGGACTTGCGCTTTAGCCATTCTTCGGCTTCGGGTGAATCAACCAGGGATTTCAACAATGGCTTGCGTGTAAAGAAGTGTGCCTGATAGTTGCAATGCACTTCTGGGTGCAAACGGATGAGGCGCATAAGCAGCGTCGTCCC
>DAINRK010000082.1:0-11943 GCA_036741855.1 Anaerolineales bacterium | reverse complement strand
GTGGAAGAGGCTGCCTTCCGCGCCATCCAGACTGCCTCCGAATTGATTGACCTCAATAATCACGCAGGTGAGCATCCGCGCATTGGCGCGACGGATGTCGTTCCCTTTGTTCCGCTCAGCAGCGCAACGATGGAAGATTGTGTCGCGATCGCAAAAAGATTAGGTCAACGCGTGGGTGACGAACTCGGCATCCCTGTCTATTTATATGAATCGGCAGCAACGCGTCCCGAACGTGCGAATCTCGAAAACATCCGTAAAGGTCAATACGAGGGATTAAAATCCGAGATCGAAGCGAATCTCGACCGCGCGCCGGATTTCGGTCCATCCAAACTTGGTACCGCTGGAGCTACTGTCATCGGCGCGCGCAATCCGCTTATTGCCTTCAACGTGTATCTCACCACGGACGATGTAGATATCGCAAAGAAAATTGCCAAAGCTGTTCGTCATTCATCGGGTGGACTGCGAAACGTGAAAGGACTTGGCTTGCTCGTGGAGGGCCGCGCTCAAGTCTCAATGAATCTCACTGACTTTCGCGAGACGCCAATTGCACGCGTCGTTGAAACTATTCGACGCGAGGCTGCGAGATATGGTGTAGGCATTCATCACAGTGAACTTGTTGGATTGATTCCACAAGAGGCTTTGGTGGATGCGGCAGTCTGGTATACCCAGCTGGATGGATTCGATAAAGAACAGATTCTGGAAATGCGCCTCCACGACGCGCCCGCTTCAGCCCAAGCCGATAACGGTCCATCGTTCATTGAAGAGTTAGCGGCCTCAACACCGACTCCCGGAGGCGGCTCCGCCGCTGCATATGCTGCTGCCATGGGCGCCGCGTTGGTCGCCATGGTTGCAGGGCTTACCATTGGCAAAAAGAAATACGCGAATGTTGAAGCCAGTATGCAAGCCGTTCGTGTGATGGCAGAGCGTTTGCGTAAAGAATTGACGCTGGCAGTGGATGATGATGCATCTGCCTTCGAAGCGCTTATGGCCACATACAAACTTCCAAAAGAGACGGAAGAACAACAAAAGGCGCGCGCATCGCAAATCAGGAATGCCACATTGAATGCTGCGAATGTACCGCTTCACGTTGGGGAGGAGGCTGTCAAAGTGATGGAAATTGCGTTGAAGTGTGCCAGGGATGCAAATGTGAACGCAATTAGTGATGCCATGTCTGGTTGTGTTCTGGCACGCGCCGCGCTCACTGCTGCGGGCTACAATGTGCGCATCAATCTGCATATGCTTGAAGATAAATCTGCAGGTGAGAAGATGTTGAAGGAATTGGCTGAACTGGAGAAGAAGGCTGAAAAAATTGAAGGGGATATTCAAAGGGTAATAAAGGAGCGCGGAGGGATTTAACATGCAATTGCGAACGCCGATAGGCGCCAAGCAATCGCATGTCACTGACAAATCATTTTATGAAGCGGGCATTGAATTTCCTGACCTCTATATTCATCCTTGCATCTTGTTCAACGGCAAAGACACCAATTCCACCAACTTCCACTATCGCACCTCAAGAAACGCCGCCGCAAATCTCCACAACTGCATCATCTACATCGACTTCGATACCGATTCCCACTGTACAAACAGCAACGGCGACAATCATTCCATGTGATCCTCAAGTTGAGGATTTTTGTATCACAGGCGGGCACTTCATCCTTCAGCGACCGATCAAACCGCCCGCCAATGATATAGTGGATTCAACCTATCCATACGGGTCAACGGCCAAAGGGAAGCGTGATCCCCATCATGGTGTTGAGTTCCTGAATAAGTTTGGCACGCCAGTCTATGCTGCAATGAATGGGGTTGTGATTTTTGCTGGCTCCGATAAAGTTGCAACCTTCAGTCCATGGAATAATTTCTATGGCAATCTTGTGGTCATAGCGCATGATAACCGTCTCGTCACTTTGTACGCACATCTATCTGCCATAGAGATTCAAATGGGCGATGAAGTTAAGGTGGGACAGAAAATTGGTGAGGTTGGCCAGAGTGGTGTAGCCACAGGTAGTCATCTTCATTTTGAGGTACGCCATGGAGCAGCGGAAGATTATTTTTCTACACTAAACCCTGAACTTTGGGTGGTTCCAAGCAAAGACGAATATGGTGCATTAGCGATTTCCATCATTGATCAGAATACTCATTTTCTATTTACTGAACTAACGGTCAACTATTATCTTGATCGATCTCAAGCACCTGCCATATCCTATTATGTAACTACCTATTCGCGCGATCTCTCTCTGGGAGATGAAAATGCGGCCTTAAGTGACTTGTCGCCTGGAAGTTATCGTATCGCATTTACAATGAACGGTCGGGTTTATGAACGCTGGGTTGAAGTAAAATCGGGCAGGCTGACACAAGTGGTGTTTGTCGTTAAATAAGATCAGCCACAGAGTACACAGAGACAACTTGAGAAAAAACTCAAAGGACTCAGAGGTCTCTGTGGCAAATAAATTCAAATCGGAGAAATAAATGGGACTCAAACCTGATCACTGGATCCGCAAGATGGCAACTGAACAGCGCATGATCGAACCTTTTGTTGATAAACAGGTCCGCCAGGGCGTGATTTCCTACGGTGTATCATCCTATGGCTATGATATACGCGTAGCTGATGAATTTATGATCTTCACCAATGTCCATTCTGCTATTGTGGACCCCAAGAATTTCGACCCAAAATCCATGTTTGAGTTCAAAGGTGATGTCTGCGTTATTCCGCCCAATTCGTTCGCTCTCTCGCGCACTGTGGAATACTTCCGTATCCCGCGCAAGGTGCTGACGGTCTGTTTGGGAAAGTCCACTTACGCACGCTGCGGTTTAATCGTTAACGTGACTCCCTTCGAGCCTGAATGGGAAGGATTTGTCACACTCGAAATCTCGAATACCACTCCTTTGCCTGCAAAGATTTACGCGAACGAAGGGCTCGCGCAAGTGTTGTTTTTTGAAGCTGATGAAGAATGCGAAGTCTCTTATGCAGATAAGAAGGGGAAGTACCAGAAACAACAGTCAATTGTTTTGCCGAAGTTGTAATGTGTCGTCGAGAGACGCCACGTGACAGCAACGAAACAACCCCCAGCTTAATTGGGAGATTGTTATAGGTAACGGACATTCTCTGAATGAGATAAGGGAACTGAGTTGGCAATGAAATCTCGATTTGCCCTCTCTGAAGAAAATTTAGTTCGCATAGTTGCACTGCTGACTGCAATCATGGGCGTGGTCAATGTTTTATCAGCAGTCACGCCATCGCTTAAGTATCGACTTCGTTTGCTTGAACAATATTCTCCATTTAGGGTTAGCGTAGGCGGGCATCTGACATCCGCACTCGCCGGCTTCGCCTTGATTTTGCTTTCAGTTAGTTTATGGCGTCGTAAGCAATTGGGGTGGCTTCTTACTCTGACAATATTGCTCATTTCCATTCCAATACATCTCTTGAAGGGGTTGGATTATGAAGAAGCGACTCTCGCGGCACTGCTGGCCGGGCTGCTTATCTATTTGCGTCCACACTTCCACGCTCGTTCTGATGTACCATCTGTTAGGCAAGGACTTCAAATTTTGGTCGCTTCGCTGGTATTTACGCTTGCTTATAGTGTGCTCGGCTTTTATATGCTCGACCAACACTTTAAGATCCGATTTGGGCTGTGGACCGCAATACGCCAAACCATCGTAATGTTCACAGAATTTTATGACCCCAGCCTGCAGACCCTGCCCGTTACAAGATTCGGACGTTACTTTGCAGATTCGATTTACGTGATCGGTGCAGTAACATTAGGGTACGCTCTAATTATGTTATTACGTCCGGTACTGATTCGGCGTGTTATGTCCATTGAAGATATATCCCATGCATGGGCAATTGTCCGCATGCATGGGCGAACCAGTTTGGCCCGCTATGCAGTTCTCGATGACAAACAGTTCTTTTTTAGTTCTGGCGGCTCACTGGTCTCATATGTAGCGGAGAATCGTGTTGCCTTGGCCCTTGGTGACCCTATCGGCCCACAAGAAGATGTTTTTTCTGCGATTGCCGAATTCCATAATTTCTGTTCGGTCCGTGATTGGCAGGCAGCTTTTTATCAAGTAATGCCAGATCATCTTGAAAACTACAAATCAGCAGGCTTTGGCGTGTTGACGGTTGGGCAGGAGTCCATCGTGGATTTATCCACATTCACACTGGATGGCAGTGAGAACAAAACCTTGCGAAACAGTTATAACAGGATAGTACGAACCGGATATCATTTTGATGTGGTCAATCCTCCATATTCGCGGCGCATGCTGCACGAATTGAAATCCATCAGCGATGATTGGCTGAGCAGCCGCGCTACATCTGAAATGCGTTATTCACTCGGATGGTTCGATGAGACTTATCTTAATACTTGTCCCATCTTGACGGCTCGCGACCGTGAAGGTTTTATCGAAGCCTTTGTCAATATTGTGACAGAATTTCAAGCCAATGAAGTCTCAGTTGATCTTATGCGTCATCGCCGTCAGGTGGAGGCAGGCTTGATGGATTTTCTCTTTGTCTCACTTCTTCAATGGGCAAAAGAGGAAGGATATACTACTTTCAACCTTGGGCTGAGCGCGCTATCGGGCGTCGGTGAGCATTCTGCTGATCCCGCTATTGAGCGTGCTTTACATTATCTATATCGAAACATAAATCACATCTATAATTTTCGCGGACTGCATGATTTCAAACAAAAATTTCACCCTAATTCGTCGCCACGTTATTTGATCTATCCGGGGACAGCATCTTTGCCGGCTGTGGGCATTGCTCTGTTAAATGCCATACTGGGCGGAGGCTTGTTAAGGAATATTATCCCGCGTAATTAGAAATCTAGATACTATATGTACCAGAGCTACTGGGCTCTGTAATAAAGGCTCTTGCTAGAATTCCGTGTTTTGCGAAAACGTCGGTCAGTTTTCGTTTTGCTTCAGCGCTTTGTTCACCAGGAACGAAACAAATAATAGATGGTCCTGCGCCAGAAAGCGCCGCCGCTCCGAATTGTTTGGCGGTTTCATAAGCAGCAAATCCCCCGGGGATGTGTTTTAGCCGGTACGATTGATGAATGCGATCATCCATCACATTTTGTAAAAGAGAAAGATCGCCGTTGCGAAGTGCATCGATCACAAGAGCCGTGCGACCGATGTTGAAAATCGCATCTGCACGTGAAACGGTGTCTGGTAAAACGGATCGTGCCGTACGAGTTTGCCATTGGACATCTGGTTTCACAATGACAACAGATAATGTTGGTACATCATAACTACGGGTGATAACTTCACCTTCTGTCACCACCGAAATAACAAGCCCTCCAATGAGCGCAGGTGCAACGTTATCCGGATGCCCTTCGATTTCCGTTGCAAGTTTCACGAGCGCATTAACATCCAATGGCTTCCCCAGTAATTCATTTGCGCCATAAAGTCCTGCGACGATTGCTGCCGCACTGGAGCCCAGTCCGCTGCTGTGGGGAACGTTGTTATGTGCCTGGATATTTACATTTGTCAAAGGCTTACCGCAAATTTCAAACACCCTCCTGAATGAGTCTGTAAGCAAATTTTTGGGGCGATGGTTCAGTTTCTCCGCGCCTTCGCCTGTCGCTCGATAATTCAATTCATTGGCTTCCTCAAAAGTGATTTCATTCCAAATATCCAACGCAAGACCCAGACAATCGAAACCTGGACCGAGATTGGCTGAGGTGGCAGGCACACGGATTTTAATCATGGATGAAATTATAATCGTCTCATACCCGACATTGGAGTTGATATGACTTATCAAGGCGTTATTAATCGTTATGGAGATTTGATTGATCTTCCAGAGTACGCGAAGACAATTTCTCTGCTTGAAGGGAATACACCATTGATTCCCATGCCGCGTTTGGGGAAAGAGTTGGGTTGTGAGTTGTATGTGAAATTCGAAGGATTGAATCCAACTGGCTCATTTAAAGATCGCGGCATGACCGCCGCGATCAGCGAAGCAGTCGGCCGCGGCGCGGAGACCGTGATCTGCGCTTCGACAGGAAACACTGCTGCCTCTGCGGCAGCGTATGCGGCGCGGGCAGGGTTGCGCGCGATTGTCTTGATCCCAGAAGGGAAGGTTGCCGTTGGCAAACTCGCGGGTGCAGTGGCCTATGGTGCACAAGTGATCCAGGTGCAAGGTTCGTTTGATGATGCGCTTTCACTGGTTGTGGAGATCACGCAAAAGACTCCAATTGCATTAGTCAATTCCATCAATCCATTTCGTATCGAAGGACAAAAGACCGCCGCCTTCGAGATATGCGATGATCTATCCAGTGCGCCTGATTGGTTGTGCCTGCCTGTGGGCAACGCAGGAAACATAACTTCGTATTGGGCAGGGTTCAAGCAATATCAAAAGGGCCTTCCGCAAGTTTTAGGTGTCCAGGCGGCAGGAGCGGCTCCATTAGTGTTGGGGTACGCGGTTGATAAGCCAGAAACGATTGCAACCGCGATCCGCATCGGACGACCCGCGCGTGGCGAACAGGCTTTGGATGCCGCGCATGAATCCAATGGGAACATTATTGCTGTCTCTGATGAAGAAATATTATCTGCTCAGAAAATATTAGCAGGGGAGGGGATTTGGGTGGAGCCCGCGTCGGCTGCCGGATTGGCCGGTCTCATGGCGGAAACAGGCAAAGAGTCCATAGATGTGAAAGAGAAAAGAATTGTTGTCGTGTGCACCGGCCACGGGTTGAAAGATCCATCGATTGTGACTGAATTCTTTGAATCTCCCAAAGTGATCCCCGCGACATATGATGCTTTAGTCAGTGTAATTTCATAATCAAAAAACCGAGGTGATAACCTCTGTCTATTTTTATGTTGTGTTTGCTTCGCTATAATTCTTAGCGTCGTCCATGGCTTTCCTGACATTCACGAACGGGAGAATGATCAAACCTGCGATAAAGTAAAAGATCAAGGCCAGAATACCATAACGCAAACTACCAAAAATTTGATTAGCAAGACCAAAGAGCAGAGGACCCGTCCATGAAGTGCCGCGTTCACTGACTTCGTAAAAGGAATAGAATTCTGCTTCTCTCCCTTTGGGAATCATCTGTGCAAAGAGACTGCGGCTGATCGCCTGGGAACCTCCAAGCACGAGGGCAATAAAGATACCGAGGACGAAAAATTCAGTAACGCGCGATTCACCTTTCAAACCACCATAGGCATAGATGACAACGCCAGCCCAAATGAATAAGCTAACAATGATAGATTGTTTGGAACCGATCCAACTGGCGAGTCTTCCCCACAAAAGTGCACCGCCGAATGCAACGAATTGGATCATCAGGATAATGGCGATCAATGTATCTTGAGAGAGTCCAACACCACCGCGAGCAATCGGTGCGGCTGCAAAAGTAGATGCGACTGCGATCACAGTTTGAATGCCATCGTTATATAGAAAATAAGCCAGAATAAATTTGATGGTTTCAGGAAAGTGCTTCAACTCACGAAAAGTTTTCCCTAGTTGTTTGAATCCAATACTGAGATATGTTTCGTCTGGAGGTAATGCACGCCCGGCATGGCGTGGTTTCAGACGCGCCCATGTGATTAGTGAAAACCCTATCCACCAAATACCTGCGGAGGCAAGGTTAATGCGGATTGCCAAATCCCCAGGGACACCTATTGCATCACTAAAAATAAAGAAAGCCAGATTTAAGGCAAGAAGTATTCCACCGCCGATATAGCCCATCGCAAAACCATAGGATGAGATGCGATCGCGCTCTTGTTCACTTGCAATATCGGGAAGATAGGCATTATAAAAAACGATGGCTGCACCAAACGCAAGATTGGCAATAATAAAGAGCAATCCGCCCAACCACCATAATCCGCCTGTGACGAAGAACATCAAGATAGTTGCTAATGCGCCAATTGTGGCGAAGATTTGCATCATACGTTTGCGTAGATGCGAGTAGTCGGCTATAGCACCGAGAATGGGTAAAAATAAGACTTGAAGCCCGACGGAAAATGATATGCAATAGGGGAGGAATGAATCAGGGGCAACAGGAATTCCAAAGAAACGCGCCAGTCCATCGGGGTAAGCTTCTGCTGCTGTTGCTGCAAGCGATGCAATATACGGTCCAAGAAAAACTGTTCCCACTGTTGTGCTGAAGGCTGAGTTTGCCCAGTCATACATTGCCCAGCCAAAGATTTCGCGTTTATCGTTGGTTGTCGCTTGCTGTGACGAAGTCATGATGCCTCCTGAGCACTTAAGTTACTAAACTAAACCCCGTGTAACTATATTAAGTTGCGGAAATATGGATTTGTGATAGAATCACATTAACATTGGATGTGAAGGGCTGAAAAAAGTAAAAAATCCCTTGCGTATATATAAAGATTGATATATAATCATCGTTTGCTATCCCGCTAAGACTGCGGGATGGGTTTGTGTCGTTAAACGCCGAACAGGTCCCAGGTCAGGAGTAAACCGAATGTCTTCTTCTTTACCACGTAAAAGTTACGCGCGTATTCCCGTTAATATTAAACTTCCCAATCTGATCGAAGTCCAACTGGATTCATTTGAGCGCCTCAAACGCGAAGGGCTGGGGGATCTCTTCCACGAAGTTTCACCTATAGAGTCTTATAACAAAGGGATGAAATTATATTTTCCAAGCCGCAGCCCCGAGTCGAAGCAATGGGGTTTGAAATATTGGTTTGGTGAACCCAAACATACAATCGAAGAGTGTGTTGAGCGCGATCTAACCTATTCCAGCCCTCTATATGTTTCTGTGTTATTGGCGGGTCCTGACGTACCCGAACCAATCAAGCAGGATATTTTCCTGGGCGACTTCCCCGAGATGACCGATAAAGGCACGTTCATCATTAATGGAACCGAACGTGTTGTTGTCTCGCAATTGATCCGTTCGCCGGGTGTCTACTTTGAAGCGCCAACCGATCGCGCGACGGGACGTTCACTTGCTATGTCCAAGCTGATCCCGGATCGCGGCGCGTGGATGGAATTTGAGACCCGCAAATCCGATTATATTATTTTGAAATTCAATCGCAAGCGCACGGTTCCAATCACCGTTTTTCTGCGCGCTTTGGCAGCCGTGGACGATGGTATCAAAGACTCTATGCTCACCACCGGCAGTGATGAAGAGATACTATCTTTGTTCCAGGATGTAGATAATAATCCTGAACGATTATTCATTGCTTCAACACTTAAGCAGGAGCCCGAGTGGGAAGCCTCAGATAAGCAGACGATTGCCGAGGCAGCCCTCATCGAGTTTTTCCGCAAGATGCGCCCCGGTGACCCCGCCACACTTGATAATGCGCGGCAGTTCTTGGAAGAGCAGTTGTTCGATCAGCGGCATTATGACCTCGAGCGCGTGGGTCGTTACAAATTGAATCAGAAACTCGATCTGGATATTCCCATTCCTCACCGCACTGTTACAAAAGGTGATGTCGTTCGACTCCTCCGCCGTATGATTCAGATTAACAACGGAGTCGAGAAGCCCGATGATATTGATCATCTTGGAAATCGTCGCGTCAAGACGGTAGGCGAGCTGATCCAGAACAAATTGCGAATCGGCCTTCGACGCATGGAACGCGTGATTAAAGAACGCATGTCCATCCGCGGTCAGGAACAGCTTTCACCAGTTACGCTGGTCAATATACGTCCTGTTGTTGCAGCGCTGCGTGAATTCTTTGGTTCTTCGCAGCTTTCGCAATTTATGGATCAAACCAATCCTCTCGCTGAGTTGCGGCATAAGCGCACACTGTCAGCCCTGGGTCCGGGCGGCTTGCGCCGTGAACGCGCGGGCTTCGATGTTCGCGATGTGCATCACTCTCATTATGGACGGATCTGTCCAATTGAAACGCCTGAAGGTCCAAATATTGGCTTGATCGGTCGTTTGGCTTCTTTCTCGCGTGTGAACGAGTATGGTTTCATAGAGACACCATACCGAAAAGTCTTTAGAACGATGCAGCCCGATGATGAACGTCTTGAGGGCCGCACATTGCGATCCAATGTGGTTGATCCAAAGACTGAAGAAGTCTTATACAAGGCTGGTGAATTAATTGATGCAAAGATTCTGAAGAGAATTGCCAAGATTGGCAACCCCGTGGATATCGCTCCATATGTCTCTGATCAGTTCGATTATCTCTCGGCTGATGCTGAGGATAAATATGTCATCGCACAAGCGAACGCGCCATTAACTGAGGCGAAAGAATTCGTGCGTGAACGCGTATCCTGTCGATATCATTCAGGCTTCATCTTCTCAACCCCAGATGCTGTGGATTATATGGATGTGGCCCCTCATCAGGTGGTTGGTATCAGCGCCGCGCTCATTCCTTTCTTGGAACATGATGATGCGAACCGCGCTTTGATGGGCTCAAACATGCAAGCGCAGGCTGTTCCTCTCGTTCGCCCGGAAATTCCTCTTGTTTCTACTGGCATGGAATATCACGCTGCACTTGATTCTGGTCAGGTGGTGGTGGCAGAGGCAGACGGTGAGGTAACTTCTGTTACTGGCAACTCAATTACGGTCAAGGAAAGAGGCGGAGTCCGTAACTATCAACTCCGAAAATATCAGAGATCCAATCAGAGTACTTGTATTGATCAACGTCCTGCAGTTGTAAAGGGACAGAAGATCAAGAAAGGCGATATTATCGCCGACTCTTCATCCACTGAAAGTGGTCAGTTGGCGCTTGGTCAAAATGTGGTTGTGGCTTTCCTTTCCTGGGAAGGTGGTAATTTTGAGGATGCAATCCTAATTTCTGAACGTCTTGTTCAGGAAGATCGCTTTACCTCTGTCCATATCGAGAAATATGAAGTTGAGGCCCGCGACACCAAGCTTGGTCCCGAGGAAATCACACGCGATATTCCCAATGTCGGTGAAGACGCGATCAAGGATCTCGATGAAAACGGCATCATCCGCATCGGTGCAGAAGTCGGTCCCAATGATATTTTGGTTGGCAAGATCACACCCAAAGGTGAAAAAGAACTTACGCCGGAGGAGCGCCTTTTACGCGCCATCTTCGGCGAAAAATCGCGCGACGTAAAAGATACATCACTGCGAATGCCGCATGGCGAACGCGGTAAGGTTGTAGATGTCAAAGTCTTTACTCGCGAGGAGAACTCCGACCTTTCAGCCGGTGTTGATATGATGGTGCGCGTTTCTGTTGCTCAACGTCGCAAACTGACAGCGGGTGACAAGATGGCGGGACGCCATGGAAACAAGGGTGTAGTCTCTAAAGTTGTCCCCGTTGAAGATATGCCATTCCTTGAAGACGGTACTCCAGTTGATATCATCTTGAATCCACTAGGTGTTCCTGGTCGTATGAACATCGGTCAGGTTTTGGAGGTCCATCTTGGTTGGGCTGCGAAGCGGCTTGGTTACCGCGCGGTAACTCCTGTTTTTGATGGTGCTTCCGAAGAGGAAATTGAAGCCGAACTCGCGCGCGCCTGGATTTTGGATCAGGCCTGGAAAGAGACTGCCGCGACCTCCTGGGAATGGATCAAGCAACAGGAATATGATCCCACATCCATTCAGGATGATGATGAAGTAAGGCGTCTTTATCTGGAAGAGTGGCTGGGCGAGCGAGAATATGACCCATATGATTTGAACGATGTAGATTATGCTCGCCATGCTACAGCATCCGAATGGCTTCGCGACCGTGGTTATGATCCCGATACGATTTTCCATCCGGAAGATGTTGACCGGCGAGCACGAGAAGATTACAACGTGGCCGCCATCAGTGCCTGTCTCCGTCTGTGGATTGAAGGTGAGGGACATGGCGGCAGAATCGCTGAAGCACGAGTTTTGGAAGTGGCACAGGAAATCACCGCTACAACCGGTCATCCTATGCCTATCCTTGGCAAACAGACTTTGCGGGATGGCAAGTCTGGAATCCCGTATGATCAGCCCGTTACTGTGGGCGTGATGACAATATTGAAGTTGCACCACTTGGTTGAAGACAAAGTGCATGCGCGCTCCACAGGTCCCTATAGCC
>DAINRK010000081.1:0-12002 GCA_036741855.1 Anaerolineales bacterium | reverse complement strand
CCGCATATTCTAATAGGCAACAAACGTTTATCCAGCGAAGAACAGAACATGATCACCGGGTTGAACTGGGTTCTGAATCTGGATCCACCTTTGGTCGAACTCTTCCAGAAGACATTCAAAAGGATTGAGGCTGAAGCCCATACTCATGAACATCTGTATTATCTGGGAAATATATTTGATCCGGCGGAAGAGTCACTTTGGATTGATACCTGGGGTCATACAACCCCAGAAGGAAATCAAATCATCAGCAATGATTTGATTAGCATTATCAAGCACTGATAGCCTTATGGTTTTGGAAATTTTGAGCCTGTTACTCAGTCAGATGAGCAGGTCATCAAAAATTGATTGCCTCCTTCCTGACTGAGTAGGCAACAGCAATTCTTGTATTTATATGTTTACAAAGCAACGATACAGACGATGATAAAACATCAAAACTGGGCTGCTTCAACGTCCATCCATAAAATGGAATTCGAACGCAGACCGCTGCTTAACGACATTAGCCTCGTTATCCCCACACTCTCTCGAACGATCCTGGAACAATGCCTATACTGGATTCTGATGGGAAGCCGTTGGCCCGCCTGCCTAATCGTCGTGGAACAGGGCTCGAGCACAGATGTTGTTGATTGGCTGGAGAGCGTGCGGCAGATTGGAGTTCCTGTGAAACACATCCGCTCGCCGCAACGCGGGCGCTCGGCGGGAATTAATCGTGGACTTGAACAAACAGAAACACGATTTGTGGCGATTACCGATGACGATTGCTTTGTCAGCGAGGATTGGCTGATGAAAATGGTGGACAAACTGAGGCAGAGTCCCGAAGCGGTAGTCACCGGACAGGTCGAAGCTGCAGGCGAGGATATGATCGTGGTGGTGAAATCCAAGGTCCCATCCGTCCAAAGTCGTCCAAAGTTGAAATTCGATGCAATGTCAGGAGGCAATATGGGCACGTCACTGGCGGTCTTCAAGAAAGTTGGGCTCTTCCAAGAGGACCCTGTGATGGCAACAGCGGAGGATGCAGAGTGGGCCTATCGGGCCCTGCGTACTGGCATCACGATTCGATATGAGCCAGATGTTGTCCTGGCGCACTTCGGTTGGCGCGATGAAAGCAAGCGTCTCGAACAATATCGGCATTACGCATTGAGTCACGGCGGGTTCTATGGCAAGTATCTGAGACGCGGTGATTTGTTCATTTTGGCCCGCGCTGCAGGACATTTCTTCCGCGCCTATCGCAGATGGGTGCGCGGGACGTTGAACGGCGACACAGAACTGGCGCAGCTCGGATGGGCATATTGCGCGAATTTACTGCCGGGCATAATGGTGGGCTTGCGGTCGAAAATGCGACCGGGCGAATTGAAATGATCGAAGAGCCCGCCATACGCGCAGTTCACGGATTTACAGCTTAAGGCTGGCGCGCAATTTCGCCTTCGTTTTCTCAAAGATGGCTTTTTGCTGGCAGGACCGTGATGAAAACGAATAGGAGATCTTATTCGATGGCACATTATTCTTCATCTGCATCTAGTGTTCCGAGTGATTCAAACTCCAGGATATTACTCTTCCGTTGGACTGTTTTGGGCCTACTATTCTTGGTCGCACTCGCGATTCGGCTATTTAGGCTTGATACACCTCCCATCGATTTTCATCCGATGCGCCAATATCATTCTGCCTTTATTGCCAGGTCTTACTATTATCAGATTCAGGAAAACATCCCTGAATGGCAACGGGAAGTGGCAGCTATGAGCGCTCAGCGAGAAGCCAGTTTGGAACCTCCCATATTAGAGGCCATTGCCGCCCTAAGTTATCGAGTGGCGGGTGGAGAGCACTTGTGGATTCCTCGTCTGGTCTCCTTACTTTGTTGGTTGATTGCTGGAATATTTGTATACGCAATCGCGCTTAAGCTGGGGTCGTTTGAAGGCGCCGTGTTCTCCGTTGCATTCTTCCTGTTATTGCCATTCACAGTGGAGGCCAGCAGAAGCTTTCAACCCGAACCGCTGATGATGATGTTCATGGCGATCGGCATTTACTTCATCATTCTTAATGCCGAGTCACCATCCCTGCAGCGCCTGATCATGAGCGCAGTATTTTCATCCCTCGCCATCTTACTCAAGCCCACCAGCGTATTTTTTGTCTATGGAGCATATATTTCGATGCTGCTTTATCGGAACAAGGACTGGCGCCAGTTCTTTGATCGAGATTCCCTCCTTTTCTTTACTCTTAGTTTTCTCCCTGCCTTGTTGTTTTACGGGTATGGCATTTTCATTGCTGGATATATGCGTTGGAAACTTCAGACCAGTTTTATTCCTCAGCTCCTATTTGACTTCGATTTCTGGGATGGGTGGCTCAAGAGAGTAAGGATTGTCATGGGCTTTACAGCATTTCTGGGAGGCTTCCTAAGTGTTCTCCTTTTTCAAAAAGGCTGGCAGAAGTTCTTATTGCTGGGTTTATGGGCTAGTTATTTTGCGTACGTTTTTACATTTACATACCATGTACATACGCATGACTACTACCATGTCCCCCTGATCTTAATTGTTGCCCTTTCTCTATCTTCCTTTGCGACCTTGATCTCTCGGCAAATCAGATCAGAGTCGAGAGGCTGGTTTTGGCAGTTTCTTTTTTGGAGCACTCTCTTTGCTGCTTTTGTTCTAAGTGCGGGAACAAGTATACAGGCGAAACGCAAGGTTACCAATGTCGAAGGCGAGATCCAGATTGCCTCGACCATTGGAAAGATCGTAAATCACAGTACGCAAACGATAGTTTTGGATGAATTCGATGGAATGTCATTAATGTACCACGGACAATTCTCCGGCGTCTCTTGGCCACATACGTACGATATTATCGATGGGCAGCTGTGGAATGAACCAGAGCTGAATGCACAACAGCGTTTTCATGAGCTGAACAAGAATAACTCCATGGAATATTTTATTGTTACAGATCTGAGCGAGCTCACTGAACAAGTGGATCTAAATGATTTTCTACGTAGTCGCTTCGTGATATTGGCGGAGAACGAAGATTATCTCATTTTCAAGCTACCAAATGATCTTATTTCTGGATCCCAGAACTAATTGGCGTCGGGATAACAAATGAATAGAAACGCAATTACGTCAACGTCTGAATCACAAACCAATAAACTCATTGCTGTGTTGCTGGCAGTTTTCGCCATTGTGCTACTGTCAGTTACGGCTCCCGATATTGGTTTGACCTGGGATGAGCCGACGTACATCGTGGCAGCCGAAACATATCCGGGGTGGTATGGTGAATTGATTACGCGTCCCTCCTACGCCCTCAGTACAGAAGGTACAGCCAAGTATTGGAGTAGTAGCCATGAGCATCCACCATTGAGCAAGGTCTGGTCCGGCTTCATTTGGCTGATAGCCCGTCGATTTTTCGACGATCTCACCGCACACCGTTTGGGCAACATCCTGATCGCAGGGGGGCTCGTTTCACTTCTTTTTCTCATGGTGACACGCAATTATGGCCGCACCGCGGGATTGGTGGCAGCGTTTGCATTGCTGACCATGCCCCGATTCTTTTTCCATGCCCATCTCGCCACCATCGATGTGCCCGTAACTACCATGATGTTCGCGGTACTCTATACCTTCTGGCTTGGACATGATGAACCTGGCTTAAAGTGGACACTTTTATTGGGTTTCGTATGGGGGCTCGCCCTAGCAACAAAAATTAATGCACTGTTTATGCCTCCGATCGTACTTCTGGTTTGGACGCTCATTTTTAAACGTCGAGGCTATCTTTTTGTGCGGCTTGCATGCATGGGTTTAATCGGCATCGGATTCTTCATACTGAGCTGGCCATGGCTCTATCATGATATATTAAACCACTTGATAGCCTACGTGGGATTCATGACGACGGAACGTTTACCTATGGAGCAGTATTATTTTGGTGAAATGTATACCCCACCTCCCTGGCATTTTCCTTTTGTCATAACGGTCGTTGTCATACCATTCTCAATCTTCGTTATGGCGATTGTTGGTGCAATATCGATGATGCGACACCGGGAAGACCGACCTTTGGGTGGACTAGTGCTCCTGGCAGTAGTCGTGGGCCTGGCAATTTTCACCAGCGGACTTGGACAAGTGTTCGATAACGAGCGCTTTATGATGCCTGTCTTTCCGTATCTGGCGGCTCTCGCTGGTGTTGGGTTTGTCCAAGCTGTTCCCCCGGTGGAAAGGTTGCTTGCAACCACGAGAATTCAATTACAGACCCGTCCGCTGATTGCCATCATGATCATTGTTGTATTTGTTCCTCATCTCTTGTTGGCTTTTGATCTCTATCCCCATTTGTTATCTTATTATTCTGAGGCAATCGGTGGCGCCTATGGTGCCAAAATCCTGGGACTGGAAACAACGTATTGGTGCGAGACCTATGCTAAAGTTATTCCCTATCTCAATACACACGCAAAGCGCAACGCTGTGATCAACGCGGAGTGCCTGGACGTATTGATCTACTATCAATTACACGGACTGCTGCGGCCAGACCTGCAAATCGCCAATGGCCCCAATGCTGTGCCTGCATTTCCTGATTTACGGTTGAATCCGGCTGCGCTTAACGAAGCCGATTATGTGGTGATCCAAAACCGTCAGAGTGGATATTACAGAGCTTTGCGCACCTGGATGAACTCACGCAAGCCAGTCTACGAGGTCAAGTACCACAGGCTCAGGCTGATCAGTGTCTATGCGCGCTAACGTCAAGTTGAAAAGATCTTCAAATATTGTTCACCGGAATTATCGCCTTCAATAATATGGAAGAGAGGCAACCATGCGGCGGGGATGATCCCAAGGCAAATCTGCCAGCAATTTCGCTGCTCATCTGTTCACGTAATCGGCCTCAACTTCTTTGGGAAACGATCCAATCCATCTTGGCGGGCTGCGCGATACCTTCAGAGATAATTATCATCGATCAAAGTGATGGACCCAATCCCGTTTTATCGATTTTTCATCCTGAAAAGGATTGTATGTTCCGTTACATCTGGAGTGAAAGGAAAGGCGTCAGTCTGGGTCGAAACATGGCCATCGCTAACGCCAGCCACCCCCTGCTGGTGCTCACAGATGATGACATGTTGATGACTCCCATCTGGTTTGATGCAATTGTGCGGGCGTTGGTCAGAGCTGGCGAGCGATCTATAATCACAGGACAAGTGTTAGCTGCCGCAAATGAAAATGAAGAAGGCTTCGCACCTTCAATCAAAGCAGAAAAGCATTCCATTATCTATCAGGGACGCGTAGGAAAGGATATTTTGTATACAGGTAACATGGCGATCCACCGTTCGACCTTACAGCACATTGGCATGTTCGATGAACGTCTGGGACCCGGTACGCCCTATCCTGCGGCGGAGGATAATGATCTGGGTTTTCGCCTGTTGGAGGCAAACTACAGGATCATTTATGAGCCTGATGCGTTGTTATATCATCGGGCATGGCGATCCAAGCAGGAAACCCTGCAATTAAGCTGGAACTACGGCCGCGGACAGGGAGCGTTCTACGCAAAATACTTCAGCTTGAGAGATATACATATGATGCGGCGAATGCTTAAAGATGTATTGAAATATTTCCTGCACCTGCCTGCGCACATCGTATTCGATCGGATGCAAGCCCAGCAAGGCTTATGCTTCATTGCCGGACTGGTAAGCGGCGCCCTGCACTGGACCATCAATGGACTGCGGGGAAATTTATGATCGAGATCAGCGTGATCATCCCCACGTACAACCGGGCCGAACGGCTGAAGTTCTGCCTGGATGCGCTGGCACATCAAACGCATCCCTGCGACAATTTCGAAGTGATCGTTGTAATCGACGGTTCGAATGATAAAACTGTTGAGATACTGAAGCACCATGACAGTCCCTATTCATTACGCAGCCTATGGCAGGAAAACAGCGGACAAGCCTCTGCGCTAAATCTCGGAATTAGAGAAGCAAATGGAAATATATGTCTCCTCCTCGATGATGACATCATTGCCGACGACCGTCTGATTGCGGAACATCTTCTCGCACAGTCACAACAAGAGAAAGCAGTCGTTATTGGTCAGATCCGACTTTCGCTGCATAAAGATGCCGATTGGTATGCGAAAGCGTTCGCGCGAGGATGGAGTGAGCATTATGAGCAACTGAACAAGGACATCACAAGAATCACGTGGGAGGACTGTTATAGTGGGAATATGTCCGCCCCACGCGATACCTTGCTTGCATCTGGAGGCTTTGCTCTGTCATTAACTCGGGGCTATGATGTAGAACTTGCGAACCGTCTGCAAAAGCAAGGTTGTACACTACGCTATGCTCCCAATGCGATTGGATCCCAGATCGAACAAAAAGGGTTCAGGGAACTAAGCCGGGATGCAGCGAATGCCGGGATCGCAGATGTGATGCTTTATCAGCAAGATCCCTTAATGCTCTCGGATGCACTCGGTTCGTTTGCTCAGGGAAGCTGGCGGAAACTACTCGTACATCGTTTCCTATTGACATTCCATATACCGCCTGCGTTCTTGGAATTTCTAGGTCAAATCACACGCAAGCAATCTCTGAGGTACTCGCTGTATAGTCTCACCCAAAAATATTGCTACTGGCGTGGAGTTAGGCATGCCGTCGGTGCGACAGATCTTTGGCGTCAATTGATCGCTGGCATTCCAATTTTGATGTACCATGCCATTGCTCATCAAGACGAACCAGCCAGTCGCTTTGTACTATCAGTGGATCAGTTTGAGCAACATTTATTCTGGATCAGAAGGCTAGGCTACCAGACAATTTCATTTGGACAGTTCCTCGAATACAAACTTAATCGTTTACTTCTTCCCATTCGCTCGGTTGTGATCACCTTCGATGATGGATACGCGGACAATTATTCATTAGCGTATCCGATTTTGCGAAGCCGCAAAATTCCAGCCACGATTTTTGTAGTGAGTGATTATGTTGGTCGCTCAAACGAATGGGATCAGGGAGGTGAATTGTCTGGTCGACCGTTAATGTCCTGGTCACAACTACGGGAATTGGTATCACACGGTATGCAGATTGGTGCGCATTCCTGTACACACCCCCCATTAACTAAAATTTCCGAAAGCGAAGCGACAAAAGAAATTGTCAGTTCGCAAAAACATCTTGAAAGCAACTTAGGAGTGGTGATCGACATTGTCGCTTATCCGTTCGGCGAATACAATGAGTCGATCCAAAACATAGCAGGACAAGCAGGCTTCGTGGCCGGCTGCACAACCGATGCCCAACTGAACACTTTGACCACTCCACTTTTTGCTTTGCAGCGCACCGAGATTCGGGGAAACGAATCATTCGCTCGCTTTTTCCTGGCGCTCTGGACCGGAAATACTGAAGCACTCTGGTGGTCCAGAAAACAATAGACGAACAAATAGTAAACTCCATACTCTAGCAGTCGGTTAATAGTGAATGCACAACACGACCAATTCCTCTTCCATCCTATCAGCTCATCCAGTGATCGCCAGGCTCCAATACACTGCGCATTTGCAGGCTAATACGACATGAATGACAAACCTAACCGGCAGATAATGACGCGACACGTGGTGCTTAGCAGCTTGAGCAACTATGTGGGAAAGTTCATAAATCTGGCAGCCTGGTTCATCCTAACACCTTTCATATTGAAGCAATTGGGAGACCATTCCTATGGTCTTTGGGCCTTGGTTGGCTCCGTAACAGCCTATGGTTTCCTGCTGAATTTTGGGATCACAGACGCTGTTACGAAATATGTAGCTGAGTATCGAGCCAAGGGAGAGCTTGAACAGGCGAGCAGTATGATTGCCACAGCGTTGATCATGAATGCAAGCCTTGGCCTGCTTCTCGTCATCGTAACTGTATTTCTGGCACCGTTTTTTTCGAGCCTTTTTAATGTGGCAGCGTCTGAAGAAAGAACTGCCGCCTGGCTTTTTCTCCTTTCCGGGATTGGAGTGGCACTTACGATCCCATTTGGAGTCGTAGGTGCCGTTCTACGAGGCTTACAACGATTTGATCTCCTCAATATCAGTGGTGTGATGGCAACACTCCTCACAGTCATCGGTACCTTGTTCGTCCTGCTCTTAAGTGGAGGTGTGATTGGTCTGGCGATTGTGGGTGTTACGGTCACGCTTCTCACGCAGCTATTTAACATCTGGCTCATTTATCGAATTGCACCTGAACTGAGATACGGGTGGCACAGCGGTAGTCGATCCCATATTCGTACTTTAGCTTCTTACGGCTCAGCATTATTTGTAATGTATCTGGGGGGATATTTGGAGAGTCGGTCAGATGAAATCGTGATCGGCGGGTTCCTGCCGGTAGCTTCTGTGACACCATACAATCTTGCGCGGCGACTCAGTGCACTCCCGCAGACGCTAACAGAGCAATTCCTGACGTTATTGCTCCCCATGGCATCAGAAATATACGCCAATGAGAATCGCGATCAATTACGATCACTTTATCTGATCAGCACCCGAATCACGCTGGCGATCTTTCTCCCAATTGCATTAGTTCTTGTGATCCTCGCGAAGCCCCTTCTCACGCTGTGGATTGGAGCTGCTTATGTCCCATACTCGTATCTTATACTAATTCTAGTTACTGCCAGCCTGATAGATACAAGTCAATGGCCAGCCGGTGCTGTCCTTCAAGGCATGGCAAAACATCATCCATTGGCAATTATGACTGTTGCCTCCGGTGTTGCTAATCTCACCATTTCAATCTTGTTGGTTGGGCGTTTGAATTTGATGGGCGTCGCTCTTGGAACACTGATCCCAACCACGATTGTATGTATCGGATTTGTTACTCCATACGCCATGCGCGTGATTGGAGTTGATGTAATGGCGCTCTATACCAGAGTATTACAGCCTGCTATCTTGCCAGCGATTCCCATGGGGATCATCATGCTCTTGCTAACGAAAGTTTTGGCGGTCTATTCACTCTTTATTCTGTTGTTGATCGCCGGAGTCGGGTCACTTACCTATGTGGGTAGCTATCTCCTGCTGAAAGAAAATGATTATGAAAGAAAGGTTTTCATTAGCATCGTAGAAAATATTACCATCCGAGCCAAAGCCCGTTTGAAAATCGCCGTAAAGAGGAATGAATAAACGTATGTCCAAGAAACTCGAACTTACCATGGTGTCTCCGGCAAATAGAGTCATAACTCTGCCTGCAAATTTGCCAGCTCTGACACTGGTAACCTTCATAACTATTTTCGTCGCACTACGGATCTGGCACATCGCTGCCTACAGCCTGGGGGGTGGTGAGGCGTTTGCGATGATCGGTGCCAAACAGGACTGGAATGGCATGTTCTCGTACATTGTAGCTGACATTGTTCATCCGCCGCTCTTTTATGTAGTATTAAAGTTGTGGGTATTGATAGGAGGAGAATCTCTACCCTGGCTTAAGCTCTTTGCGGTTCTATTCGGCATTGCCATGGTAGTTCCGTTCCTTCTGTTGAGCCGCGAACTGAATTTGCAACTGCCTGTGATCAATCTCGCAATACTGCTGATGGCGATGAATGGATATTTGATCCACTATGCACAGGAATTGCGCATGTATAGCATGTTTGCGTTTCTAGCGTTATGTTCCTTCTGGTTGTTTATCCGCTATTTCAAAATCCCGAATAATGACTTTCGGTCCTTGTTCATTCTTACAATTGTCAATCTCCTCACGATTTACACCCACTATTTTGGTTGGCTGGTGGTGTGTTTCGAGTTTTTGTTCCTCCTGATCTGGCGACGGAAGGTCTTAGCGTTTGGTCTTTCCATTATTGCTCTGCTCATACTCTTTAGCCCCTGGGCATATCTGGTTATACAAGAAGCAAGATCGATCGGTGGGTTGGAGCGAAACTTGGACTGGGTTCCGAAACCGCGCCTAGTTGATATATTAGATTATTATTTCACCCTGAATGGACCTATCGGATCCCACTACATTCAGCTTGCTGGATTTCTATTATTTGGTCTACCTCTGTTGCCCTGGCTTATTAACATTGTGCGTTCCGGGCGGCAGGATTCTGTAAGTGAAGATGCAATTATGTTTTCCTGGCTAGTATTCCTGTCCTTTGGGCCTGTAATGCTCATGTTCCTGGTCAGCCAGAAACTCGAACAGGCCATATGGATCGATCGATACTTCATTTTTATTGCCGTGCCATACTTGCTTCTGATATCCGCGGCTGTGTATCGACTGGAACCGAAATGGGTGCGGACTATTTATGTTGTCTTGATCGCAGTGTGGACCATATTTGCCGGCATCAATGATCTGAGAACGAATCGAATGGCATGGACAGGTGCGCAATTGGGAAGTCGCGTTGATTGGGATGCTCTTGCGCTTCAGATGGAGATAGCTGAACCCGAGTCCGATTATCCGGTTAAGGTTTACACGCTTCCTGTTGTTTCAAGAGGTGTTACTTCAGGTTACTGGACGATCGCCACATCCCTGGACTACTACCTGGATTTACGCAATGATGCCAGATTTGAAATGGTATGGGTTCGCAACAACGATGCACTTATTAATAAGGTTGAAGAAGATCACTTCTGGGTCGCTTATTTCTATATAGTAGACTCTCCACAACCAGCGCCTGACCAGTTATTACAGGAGAATGGGTACCGCCTTGGCGATAAGATCATATTCAGGCAACTTGGCAATCGATTTGTCCTGTTGCCGGTGTGGAAAAATCAATGATCGAGCGTATGACCGATTTCCGACGCAATGCAACGAGCGGTGATCTTGAATAATCTTTCGTCGAGCAAGCCCTCTAAAAGGAATGGATTGGTACAGGCACGATTTTGGTCTAGAAAGCTGTATCGGCATGCCATTCAACTATTCGGCAGTCGCTTTTACATCAACCCTGAGCCAGATCTGCGCAAAAGCATACTGGTTGCTGGCACGGCCCGAAGTGGCACAACCTGGCTGGGAGATTTGATCGCTTCACAAATCCCATGCCGGATCCTGTTCGAGCCGTTCAATCCAGATCTTGTCCCCGACTATTATGGCTTCCACTATTTCCAGTATATGCGGCCTGGAACAGAGAATTCGGAGTTTCGCAGCTTTGCTCAGAAGGTGTTTTCGGGTACGATACGCAATCGCTGGATCGATCATCAGAACGAGCGAATCGTTTCACAGTATCGCGTGGTTAAGGAAATTCGAATCAACCTGGCGCTCAGATGGCTGCACGATAATTTCCCTGAGGTTCCGATTCTGTTTTTGCTGCGGCACCCATGTGCGGTGGTCGCATCGAGAATGGAGTTGGGTTGGGCGATTGATAGCGATATCGAACCCTTCCTTGCTCAGCCAAATCTCGTAGCCGACCATCTGTCGCCTTACATCGATCTGATCCAAAATGCAAAAACTGTGGAAGAAAAACATGCGGTGATATGGTGTGTCAGCAATCTCATACCGTTGAAACAATTCAAATCCGGCGAACTAACTATCGTGTACTACGAAATCCTCTGCACTCAACCGCAGGATGAACTATTTGCCATCTTTGCACCTATAGGAAAAAAACATGTGGAACGCGCGCTTGATGCAATTCGCCAGCCCTCTCAAACGACGCGTCTGAACAGCGATGTTGTGACCGGTAACGATAGAATCGCCTCCTGGAAAAATAAATTGACGACCACACAGATCGAAAGGATCCTCGCAGTTGTCAATGAATTTGGATTGGGGCATTTGTATGACGAGTCCTTCTTACCATTGTGCTACAGTGCAAAATAATCAAAATCCACTTTCCATTGTAGGAAGAGCCTTCGATGAAGGATAAACTTCGTCTCCTCGCACGGCGATACCTCTCGCGTGAGACCCGACACCAACTCGCGCGATTGGCTGTCTGGCCTCCCGTAGGGTGGGTGCGGTTCGGTGATTTGCGCCGTCTAAAACCCATCAGTTCGGATTACGGCAACAGCCGTGGGCTGGAGATTGATCGTTATTACATCGAGAAATTCCTTGCCGAATATGCAGGTGATATCCATGACCGCGTGCTGGAGATCAAGCATAATACTTACACCAAAAAGTATGGGCAGGACCGGGTCACAAAGAGCGATGTTCT
>DAINRK010000080.1:0-12013 GCA_036741855.1 Anaerolineales bacterium | reverse complement strand
GTTTGATTTTCCCTGTGACAAAAACCATGCCACCTCACGCTCACGCGCCGTTAAGCCCTCAAATTTTTCTGCCTCGCTTTGACGCCTGGTCATCTTCCTTTCTTTTGGCAAGGTTTCAAGCGTGGAGCGGAGAAAACTGGTTCGTAATTGTTCCTCGTGAATATTCGTTGCTAGATCCTGCAGCACCCGGCGTGCGCTTGCAAATTCCTGCTCGCTTGTTTCAATAATTTTCTGCCTTTTATACAGCCATCCTAAAAGACGGTGGATTTGCCATAACAGGGGAAAAGCCTCACGTTGCTCTGCGCCTCTTTTGGCTAATTCCAGATTTTGTTCGGCTTCTTTAAATTGATTCAATGCCATCAAAGCTTCCCCTTTGAGTTTCAATAATGCTGGAATTGGTTGCGTTTCTTGGAGCCTTTGTTTCGCATCAAGCAAATGTTCTGCGATCCGCAATGCCTCTGCAGATTTGCTCTCTGCCAGTAAAAGATTGCCCTTTGCCCAGAGCATTCGTCGTTCGGCCCTCGTATAATGTCCCGCTTTCTCTTGCAGGATGGAATCAAGGAGTGCACGCGCCCGAGCTTTATCGTCCTTTAGCAGATATGCAGATACCAATTCGGCTGTTGTGTTTCCAATCAGCCAGGCTGAGCCGTGTTCCTTTGCGAGGCTGAATCCCGCCTCTAAATTCTGGATAGCTAGATCCGCTTGCAGCATCAAAACATAGATATACCCCAGTGCATAATAGGCACCGATGATTCGTTGAGGATTCTCGAGCTCCGTGGCGATCCGAAACATTCTCTTGGCGTGTGACAGAGCCTCCTCAAATATTCCCCAATGTGCCAGACCGATTGCCAGTCCCCACTCGGCAAAGGCCTCACCCGAAGCCCAGCCGACTTGACGCGCCAGCTCCAGCGCTTCCATGGCCATTTGTTGATTCGCCTGGCGGGATTGAGACGGGATGAAGTCGGTTTCATCATATAAGCTGTGACAAGCTCCAATCAACGCCGAGACGAGTGCCTCCTTATTGTCCAGTTTTCGAAAGAGATGGATTGCATGTCGATATTCTTCATACGAGCCAATTTGATCTCCGTGGTGCAGCATTGCCATTCCCAGGATGTCGCGGGTTTCTGCCATGCCTTGTTCGTTCTGCTCGCCTTCAAAAAACTCGAGTGCCCGGCGATGGCACTCTAAAGCCTGCATGGTTTGTCCTGTTACAAAGTACCAATGGCCGACACGATTGAGGCTGTATGCGATCAATTTGGGTTCGCTCAGTTTCTGTGCCAGTTCTTCAGCCTGGCGAAAGAATTCTCCTGTTCGTTGATAATCGCGCCCGGCCCAGAGTAATCCGAGATCATTCAGAGTCTGCCATTCTGCCCGTCCATTCCGTTGCTCCCGGGCGATTTTGCGCGCTTGTTCAAAATCATCCAGTGCCGATCTAAAGTCGCCTAATATTTCATAAGCATGTCCGCGGGCGCTTAAAAGCTCAGGCTCCATGGTAATGTCCAGCTGACGGGCAGACACGATCGCGCGCGAATAATAAACAACGGCTTCGCGATGCGCGTAGAAAGTACGTGCTTGATCGCCTGCTTTTCGGGAATATTCCAATGCTTTTTGCCATACTCCGCTTGTATAGTTGTGAAAAGAGAGGTCAGCCACATACGCCTCAAGGGAGGCAGCGTATAAGTTCTCCATGGCTTCCGCTACAGAGCGATGCAGCCCTTGCCGTTCCCGCAGCAACAGTGTGCTGTAGATCGCTTCGCGCGTCAACGCGTGACGAAACGCAAATTGATCGGCCGTCTCTTCTATTACGAGTTGGGCCGCGATGAGATCCTTTAAAGATCTCATCAGGTCGACATCATTGACTTTCAGTAATTTCTGCAGCAAGCGGACGTCGAATCGTCTTCCCATAACGGCGGCAAGAGTGAGAGCCTGAAGCGCTTGCTTGTCTAATTGTTGCGTCCGCCACTGCACTGCATCCTTTATAGTACGAGGAATGTGTAATGGGTTGATCTCTTTTCGATCCCAGGTTCCATCAGTATAAGAAATATCTCCCGCTGTGGTGAGCGCCTTGAGGATTTCTTCGATAAAGAATGGATTTCCCTCAGTCAGAGGAAAAATGGCATCGAGAAATTCTTTGCTGGTTGGGCCTTTCGAGTTAAGAATCGCCTGTAACATTTTGTCCACCTCCCCTAGACTCATGTGCTGTAGGGCGAATTCGGTGCCTAAACGTTCGCGGTCAAGCTCGGCGAGAAAATGAGTTAATTCTGGCGTGGTGTCTTCGCTGCGAAACGTGAGGAGCAAGAAAATCGGTTGGGATGCAATCCGACGCGCGAGCAGATGAAGGAATTCGAGGCTGGTTGAATCGCTCCAATGCAGGTCTTCGATCACAAGCATCAGTGGTTGAACTTGTGCTAGCTGTGTAATGGATTGTGCGAGGGCCTGGAAGAGGCGCTGTTTTTCATGTTTTGGATCTGGATTCGGAGTGGAGGTAAGATGGGGACGATGGGTCGCCAGTTCAGGAAATAATTTGACCAGCTGAGGTGCAGTGACTTCCATGGCCTTGGCAATTTCTTGACTAGAATGTGCTGCAAAGAAGTTCCTAAAGAGGTCCAAAAGGGGAGCGTAGGGGAGAGCTAACTCTGTTTGGAAACAGTGCCCCTCCAGAATCATAGTTCCGGCGGGCGCCAGAGTTTTGGCTTCTCGGACCAAGCGCGATTTTCCTATCCCCGCTTCACCGGAAATAAGCGCGATTTGACCATTGCCTTCACTCGACTGTGTGATCAATCGATCCAACAATAGAAGATCGTTCTCGCGACCAATCAAAACAGGGCATAATACCGATTTATCAAATATCATTGCTGACACTATCTATAATATCTACACATCTTACCCCAAACTCGGCCTGGTTTTGATGCCATTGTTTTATTAAGGTTCTGTTTCTATGGGTTGCCATAACCAGCCAATCTCTTTTTGAGCAATATGTCCCAAATTGGGAAATGGCGGAAAATGCTGACCCAATACCAGGCTTTTTGTTGCAGATGCCAAATCAAAAATATGCTTTTTGCTCACGCTTGCCAATTCTGGGAGGATATCAAAAATGGGCAACCAATCAGGTCGCTCCAAATGAAGCGGATGGAGAACAGTATCCCCGGTATATAAAAGTTGTTCACCTTCAGATTTGAATGAAACCACCATATGACCAGGGGTATGCCCTGGTGCAAAAAGAACCTCGACACCTGGCAGGATTTCTCCTTCTTTCTCTATCAGGATTATTCTTTCCCGGAGCGGTGTTAACTTTTGCCGGGCAAAGGTGATAAAGGTTTCAGCAACCTGATTTATCGCATCCTCAGAAAACCAGAAATTCCACTCATTCTGGCAGATGAAATAAGTAGCATTCGTAAAATTTAATTCACCTTGTTCATTGAGCGCTCCACCGACGTGATCAGGATGTGCGTGGGAAATGAATATGCTCTCGATTGATTGGGGAGAGATGCCAGCATCATGCATGCTTTGAAGCAGCTTGCCTGTGGAAGGAAAAAGATTGCCGGCGCCCATGTCTACCAGGACCATATGCTGGCCCGTGTTAACATAAAGATAAGTGTACGGGGTAGTAATTACATCTGTAGGTAGACCATGCTCCTCTAAATAGGTTTCCACAACTGAGCGAGGGGCGTTGGTGACCATCGATTCCAACGAGTAATGTGCTTCACCATCGCAGAGCGCAACGCATTCGAAATTCCCCACTTGGAATGGGTAGAAATCATTTCTCATGGCTATATTCTCGACAAGAGTTGATGGATATACCTGATTGAAATCAAGCAAATTCTAACCCACTATCAGTTTCCTGAACAAGTTTCTTGAGCGATAGAACTCTGCTATATTTCCGGTTTCTAAGGAAAAAATTATCTAGCTGCTGCCCAAACAACAAAATACTTGACAAAGTCAAGTATTTTGTATATCATGAGGCAATGAGACGCGATCAGGAGTTAATCGACAAAATCAGGAGCTTCAACCGCTTCTACACTAACATCATTGGGCTACTTGACAGGCATTTCCTTGATACTCCTTATTCACTTACAGAGGGGCGCGTACTATATGAAATCAGCCATACCGAACTATGCACCGCCAAAAAGATCAGGGCAAATATTGACATAGACGAGGGCTACCTAAGCAGGATCATTGAAAAATTCATTAAACACGGTGTGGTCAGGAAAGCACCTGCTCCGGAGGACCGGCGTCTCCACATCATTGTATTGACCGAAAAAGGAAAGAGGGAATTTTCGAGCATGAACGAAAACTCTAATAAATTGATATCTCAGTTGATCGAAAAGTTATCAGAGGCGGAACGCGCTGAGCTTGTCGAAATGATGGAACGAATCCACGAGTTATTGGGCAACCGTGAGTAAATCTTTTCATGCGCATTGAGGAGATGAAATTGAATGAATAAGACGATCACGCTAGACGACATTTCAATCCGTACCCAACTCAGAACCGGAGACATTGGTTATGTGATTTATCTGCACGGCTCATTGTATGGAAAAGAATATAATTATGGAGTCCAATTTGAAAGTTACGTGGCGAAAGGGTTGTCGGAGTTTTACGAAAAGTATGACCCGGCGCGAAGTCGCGTGTGGGTTTGCGAACATAAAAATAAAATAGTTGGCTTTCTTTTATTGATGGATCGCG
Source organism: Anaerolineales bacterium (assembly GCA_036741855.1). Lineage (GTDB taxonomy): Bacteria > Chloroflexota > Anaerolineae > Anaerolineales > Villigracilaceae > Defluviilinea. Next base: position 7,330 of record DAINRK010000080.1, on the reverse strand, counting down.
GAGAATCCGCGCAGTTGAGATATTTTCTGATTGAACCAGAATACAGAGGCATTGGCCTCGGCTCGAAACTTATGAATCTTTATACGGACTTTTTACACGAGTGTGGTTATCAAAAATCCTATTTGTGGACCACCCATGAATTGACGACTGCTGCAAATCTTTACAAACGATTTGGTTTTCAGCTGACCGATGAAAAGGAATCAACTTCGTTCGGGAAGCCGCTTCGCGAACAACGATATGATTTAGTTATTCCGTAAATACGCGTTGGATTTTCAATCCAATTTGACATTTCCATTTTCATCAAAGGGGAATAAGGGATTGTAAGCCACCTCCCAGCGATAATCATCCGGGTCAGCGAAATAAGAACTGTATCCACCCCAGAACGCCTTTTGCGGCTCTTTGACGATTTTCACACCCTTTGCTTTCAAGTCGCTGATGATCTCATCCACTTCTGATTCACTGCGCGCGTTATATGCTAGAGTAATTCCTGAAAAGCCAGTTCCCTCTGACTCTGGAGAGACCAGTGCATCTTCCGCTAATTTATCGCGAGGATAAATGGCGAGCACAACACCACCTGCCTGAAAGAATGCAATGTCATCTTGAGGTCTGGAAGTCTTCCAGCCTAAAGTCTCCGCATAGAACTTTTTAGATATTTCAAGGTCCTTCACACCCAATGTGATGATATGTAAATGCTGATTCATTTGGGCTTCTTCATAAGGGATTATCCCAGGGCGCGACTCCACGCCCTCCCTCGCTTCTCAACGACCCTTTAATAGTTTCCGCTAAATTGGGCATTACATCCGCTGTTGCCGCCAGCAGACCGAAACACCCCGCGATCATCATATCCCCGAAGGGAACAGCGAAGTAAGGGTGAAGAGATTTACGATTTTGGATCGTAGATTGATGATTGAACATGCTTCTGCGTGGACCAGTTACTACCACATCGAAATCATCAGTCCCAAATTCAAATTCGTCCTGTGAATACATCAGCGCGCCGTGACCCATATCATTGAACACATCTTCATGCTTGAGTGAGCTATCTGCCAGCGCGAGAAGCAATGATTCGAGTTTTGCTAAATCAATCTCGCCTGTGTGGTGTTCAAAGACTCCCTCAATTCCTTTTTCACCCAATCGAAATGCGAGCGTATGGAAATTCCCGACGTTACAAATGATCTTCTGCCTGCGGCTTGCAACGATTGAGTCAAAGCCTGCGCCCAGGACCGCAGCGGGCGCGGTGTCCATGACCACAAGTGGGCAAGGCAACTCGCCCGCCGAGTCCGCGACGGATTGCAAGCGAGTCATAATTTCCGGAATATCATCTGAAAGATAGGCAAAAGCAGAAAGGGAATTCTTTGCGCGAATTTGCTCATCCAGATAGTCAAACCTGAATTGGCGATCTGAAACTCCTGCAGGTGCATTCCCATGGTCAAAGACAGCAACGGCAATTGCTGCGAGGTCATTCAACGAAACGCCATAAGCAGCAAAGGTCCTGGAAATCAATTCGAAATCAAAATCTCTTAACTCAAGACTTTCGACCTTTGACCTGAGACCGTCAACTTCGTCTTCTGAAACAATCTTGATCCCCAACGCTTCCACTTTGTCCAATTCGTCGTTGATCGTCGTTGCGGCGGCGGATGTCATGTAGACGGGAATCCCTGCGCGCGCGTATTCTTCGATTATCCACGCTGAGGGGCCACCTCCCATTTGATGGCCCGTCAACAGGATCGGGGTCCGCGAAGGAAACGCCTGCTTGAGACGGCGATGAACCATCATGGTAGGCGAAGGCAGGACGAGTTTGAATCCGTTCTCGATGTCCAGATTGGAATCGTAAAGGAAAATATCCTGTGTGCCTGTGCCAATGTCAACGGTTAAGATTTTCATAACAAACCGTACTAACAACTTAAGTCGTTACTACACCTCAATCCCAAGCCAGATTCGAATGAAATATCCAATGATGAATGAGACGAGTGCTACACCAAGGCTTAATCCGGCCATTTCCAAAAACCGCTCACGGAACGATTCGTCTTTGGCTACAGAGATATAGTAATTAAAGACCGCGATAATAATAACCGCGATGGTTAGTGCGATGGTGAGATCGAGATAATAATTCTCGAACAAGAGATAGGGGAGCACAAGAAGGACCACTGTGCCAATATATGCAATACCCGTATAGATCGCCGCGCGTACCGGGTTCTTATTGGTATCTTCTGAGCGAGTCGAAAGATACTCACTGGCTGCCATGGACATGGAAGCGGCAATACCTGTGATAAGCCCTGAGAGAGCGATAAGCTTTACGTTCTGCAAGGCAAGCGTCAGCCCTGCGAGCGCGCCAGTGAGTTCCACCAGTGCATCGTTCAGGCCGAGGACAATCGATCCCGCGTAACGCAATCGTTCTTCGTCCAATAGTGCGACAAGTCTTTCCTCATGAATTTCCTCTTCGTGCTTAAACGTCGCAGCCTCAGGGATAACTGCTGTGATTTCGTCATAATCTTTTTGCACCCCTTTTTCACTGCGTTCCATCAGCTTGATGCCAAATGTAAAACCAAAGACGCGGCTGATAATGTAATATGTCCACATGGTCACCCAATCAGGCGCTACCTCTTGACCGGAATATTTTTTCAGGCCTTCGTAGTGCCTCCATTCATCATCCGCGATCTGCGCGATGATCTTGGCGTTTTCCGGCGATGTGATTTTATCTGCCAGCCTTTTGTAGATATGATATTCCGTGATCTCAAGGCGCTGGAAAACCAATAATTTCTTACGGACTTCATCTGCAATTTGCATATTTTCTCCTCAGTTGGATAATCATATTCTACCGCTTGTTGCAGAAACACTTCGAGCTGTTCGAGTGAAAAAGTTATCCTTTCCACCTATCGAGTGCCTAATAGAGTTGCAAGTGTTTTGTAACCTAGTTTCCTAATTAAAAGATTGTACTTTTTTAAGCTCACCTGTATTATAGAGTTACTCTACATAAAGGAGGGTCTATGAAACCCAACACGAAAAGTCCTGTATTACTGTTTATAACCATATTGATGCTTGTTTCGTTAGCCTGCAGTGCATCCGCGGCACAGCCAACCTCCACAAGCACCCCTAAGCCCAAGCCGACATCCACTATCACGGCTACTCCCACGAAAACACCCAGACCAACGGTCACCCCCCGGCCCACCAGAACGCCCAATCTGGCAGCAACTCAGCGTACCGAAGAGTTCAATGCCGAAGCCAAATCATTTTTTGATTTGGGCTACCTGAACACTGCCGACGGAAAAGTCATCGAATATGATGATTTTAAAGACGCCTGGGCACAACTTGGCTGGTATAACTGGTGGATTCTGGACGACCAGGCCGGCGATTTCTACATGAGTGCCCACTTCAAATGGTCAAGTGCCTATCGAAATGCTGATATTTCGGGTTGTGGCTTTGTCTTTGCCATACAGGAAAATGGCGATCATTACGCGGTTTTCCTGGACCGGTCGAAGATTCTGTTTCTTGATTCCGATGAATCATACGGTGGCTATTCCCGCAATGTAGGCTTGACCCGCGGGACTGGCACTGTGAAATTTGATAATCCAGCCGATAACCCCGCGGAGGCAGATTTCACTGTCATCGTCAAAGACGCCTACACTTATGTTCTCGTTGATGGAAAAGTGGTGGGTGAATATACGCTCGCACAAAGCAAGATCTTGAAGGGCAACCTCGGTATCAGTATTCTTTCAGGCACGAACAAGGATTATGGCACCCGCTGCGAAATGACGAATTTGCATCTCTGGGTTCCCAATTAGTAAATCCCATATACGGGATAAGGAATACGATGCAGGCTTCCGCACTTTGGCGAAAGCCTGCGTTCTTTTTGGGGGTTATGTTTTATGCATCCATTTCAAATAACTCCGATTTGGTGTATCATGGCTTAGTTCATTTTGCAGGTGTTCGGAAATCAGGAGTCTTGCATGTCCAATCCCGCGCTGACGGAATTACTCGCCAGCTACGTTCCAAAACTCATTCAAAACCGAATCGTTGCCGACCCCTCTCCTATAGAGTCGCCGGTCTCAGAGGAGATGCCAGCCGCCATCTTATTTGCGGATATTTCGGGCTTCACGCCACTCACTGAAAAGCTGGCTGAAAAAGGACCCACAGGGGTGGAGACTCTAGCGCGCCTTCTGAACGAGTATTTCGGACAATTGATAGATATCATCCATGAATATGGGGGAGACATCGTGAAATTTGCAGGGGATGCGTTGATCGCGGTCTGGCCGATTGTTTCAGATTTGCCCATATCACCCGCGCTTACCAATGTAGGCCAGACGCAGAATCAAAAAGCAAATACTATTACCCGAGCTGACCAATGGCAATGGACAATGCGCGTGGCTGAATGCGCTCTCAAAATCCGTGAACGCCTTACCAACTATAGAGCCGAAGACTCCAATCTGTATCTCAAACTTGCAATCAGCACAGGCAATATCACGACCGCACATGTGGGTGGCGTGTTCAACCGCTGGGAATTCCTGCTTACAGGTGCCCCTCTTGTAGAGCTGGGTATTGCAAATAATCTTGCCGATGCAGGCGACATTATTATTACGCCCTCGTCGTGGAAGTTGATCAGAAATGACTGTATTGCTGTACCCATTGAGTTCGAACTGAAAGAAGCCATTGCACAGGGCGGTCGATTAAATAGTTTGAACAAACCGTCTTCCATTTTTTCTTCCAATGTAAAACCGAATATCCCTGCCGGGGCGGAAAGTTCCTTACGGGCTTATATCCCTGGGGCGATCATCAACCGGCTTTCAGCAGGGCAAAGCAGCTGGATCGCGGAATTAAGACGTGTGACGGTGCTGTTTATCAATCTGCCCGAACTTGATCAAAATACGGAACTGGAAAAGGCCCAAAAGATTGCACAGCTGATACAGCGCTCCGTTTATCGTTATGAAGGAAGCATCAACAAGATCAATGTGGACGATAAAGGGATCACGATTGTAGCTGCCCTTGGCCTGCCACCATTCGCGCATGAAGATGATCCTGCTCGCGGCGTGCAAGCCGCGTTAATGATCAGAAAAGAACTCACCAGTCAAAAAGTGAAGGTCCGTAGCAACATTGGCATCACGACAGGCCGAATCTTCTGCGGGTCCATCGGCAACGATGAACGTCGCGAATATACCACCATTGGGAATGCAGTAAATCTTTCGGCGCGGTTGATGGGCGCGGCAGGCCTTAACTATGAACTGATCGAAAAATATGGTGTACCCATCTTATGCGACCGCCTCACGTACGATGGTGCAAAAGATGTCGTGGAATTTGAGTCACTGCCATCTCAACACGTAAAAGGTCGTGCCGACGCGGTGGAGGTGTTCCATCCTGTTGAGCTAAAGAAGAGTGTCATACGGCCGAAGACAGAACTGATTGGTCGCCAGGAGGAAAAGATACTGATTGCCAATGCTTTGCAGGAACTATCACGCGGCGCGGCGCACCAAACGATTATTTTGCAAGGAGAAGCGGGGATCGGGAAATCGCGATTATTTGAGGATCTCGTCCGTCAGGCTGAAACATTAAATGTAAATATGTTCAATGGCGCGGGAGATGCAATTGAGAGGGCCACGTCTTACCATGCCTGGCGGCCTGTTTTTAACAAGATTCTCGATATCGAAAATGTGAGCATGAGTGCAGAACTTACCGAAGAAGATCAGATTGCGATTCAGAATCGAGTCGTTGCGAAATTAAGCGAGATCGACCCCGACCTTGTCCGTTATGCGCCATTGCTCGGTGTAGTCTTACCTGTTCCAATCCCGGACAATGAATTGACTTCCGTCATGTCCGGCGAGATACGCGGCGGCAATATTCGTGAAGTGCTGACTCGTCTGCTTGCTTACGAAGCCGCTCAGGCGCCTTTACTGATCGTGATGGAAGATTTGCATTGGTTTGACTCAGCCTCATGGTCATTGCTGGTCGATGTTCAACAAAAAGTGCGCCCTATTCTGCTTGCGCTCAATACCCGCCCACTATCGGACCCCGTGCCGCTTCAGTTCAAGCAGATTCAGGAGTCCACGGAAGCGCGCCTGGTCCGGTTGGAAGCAATGATGCTCGATGATGTCGAAGCGCTGGTGTGCCAGCGTTTGGGGGTAAAGTCCGTTCCGCCGATGCTCGGCAGGTTGATCCGCGAAAAATCGGAGGGGCATCCTTTCTTTGCAGAGGAACTCGCTTATGCGATGCGTGAATCTGGTATTTTGAAGATTGAAGATCACGAATGTCAGATTGACGCGCGCTTTTCAAATTTCGAAGAAGTGACTCTGCCAGATACGCTTCAAGCGGCGATCACGAATCGTATCGACAGCCTGGATCCTTCCCAACAATTGGCGCTCAAAGTTGCCAGTGTGATTGGGCGTATCTTTGCGCTGCGCGTCCTTGAGGCAGTGCATCCTATCGAAGCCGATAAGCCTGCACTTCCTGATTATATGGAGACGCTCACACGTCTCAGCCTGACGTTGGTCGAGTCTGAAACACCTGAGCTGGCATACATCTTCAAACATGCTGTCACGCAGGAAGTGGCTTACAATCTGATGCTTTATTCGCAGCGTCGTCAATTGCACAGGGCAGTAGCTGAATGGATCGAGCAAAGCAATGAGATGAATATTGAATCCTATTACACGCTGCTGGCTTATCACTGGACTCAGGCTGCGGAAGGCACAGCGCCTGCAGATAAGGATTATGTCGTACGAAAGGCTGTCGATTATCTTGAAAAAGCCGGTGAACAGGCTATGCAGACATATGCCAATAAGGAGGCCGTGGAGTTCTTCAGCCAGGCAATTGAATGGGACGAAAAACTTCCCAAACCCGAAGGCAAGGAGGCGCTACGCAACCGTCAGGCCCGCAAGGCGCGCTGGCATAGCCAATTGGGTCTGGCGCATTATGGATTGGGATCACTACCTGATTGTAATAAACATGTTCGTGAAGCGCTGAAGCTGTTAGAGAGTCCCATCCCCAGTTCGAGAGCACAGTTCATCCTGGGGTTGGTACCGCAAATCATTTATCAGGTGTTGCACCGTTTTTTCCCATCTCGATATATTGGTTCGATTACAAATAAGCGGGAAAGGGACATCGCGATTGATGTCGCCCGTCTCTACGAATTGATGGGAAGGATTTACTTTTACTCCAATGAGACTATTCCGATCATGTTCTGTATTCTTCGTTTGCTGAACACGGCCGAAAGAGCAGGTCCGTCTCCTGAGTTGGCTTCTGCCTACGCGGGCATGGCGGTGTTGGCGGGCTTAGCCCAATTGCATCCGCTGGCCGAGTCCTATGTGGAACGCGCATTGACCGTTGCAAAAGAGGTGAACCAGCCATC
>DAINRK010000079.1:0-12086 GCA_036741855.1 Anaerolineales bacterium | reverse complement strand
CGATTACTGTATGACCATCTCTGACGAGCAATTCTGCTGTACGCGCGCCAATGAAACCTGCAGCGCCGGTAACCACGTAGTTTCCCATTTATAGTCTGACCACCTTCTCACTATTCTTCACAAACTCTCTCGTCGCGTTGCGGCTGTCAAAAACGGACTGTGCGGCTTCGACAATATCCGCATAATCATACGCCTTGTGATCAGTTATGATCACCACCATATCTGCCTTTTTCACCGAGGCCATCATATCTTCCACGCTATCCATCTGCCAGCCTTCATGTTCATGATGGATATGCTGAATATATGGGTCATGATATTCCACCACTGCCCCTTTGTTTCGCAGCAGACCGATTACATCCAATGCAGGGGATTCGCGCACATCATCCACATCGGCCTTGTAAGCCGCGCCAAGGATCAAAATTTTGGAGCCTTTAAGTGCCTTGCCGCGGTCGTTTAATGCTTCCATCACGCGGCTCACCACATATCGCGGCATGTTTGTATTAATCTCAGAAGCGAGCTCGATAAAGCGCGCATTGTAATTGAACGATTTCATCTTCCACGAAAGATATAAAGGGTCAATGGGAATACAGTGACCTCCCAGGCCAGGTCCCGGTGTGAATTTCATAAATCCAAAGGGTTTGGAGGCTGCCGCATCGATCACCTCCCACACGTCCACACCCAGGCGTTCGCACATGATCGCGAGTTCATTGACGAGACCAATGTTGATCATGCGGAAGGTATTCTCAAGCAGCTTTGCCATTTCTGCCGCCTCTGCCGAACTGACACGATGCACAGTTCTGATCGCACCTTCATAGCATGCCGCAGCGACCTCACCACAGGCTTCTGTGATACCACCTATCACTTTGGGCGTGTTTATGGTTGTCCAATCTTCGCGGCCCGGGTCAACGCGCTCCGGCGAAAATGCAAGGAACCAATCTTCGCCAACGGTGAGTCCATGCTCTGTACCAAGTTTTGGAAGCAGTAGTTCACGCGTTGTGCCCGGATACGTAGTTGACTCCAGCACGATGACCATACCTTTATGCATATATTTTGCCAGCTCTTCCGTCGCTGACAGGATGAATGACATATCGGGATCACCTGTTTTGCGAAGCGGCGTTGGCACACAAATACTCACGGCATCGATATCTTTTAGAACAGAGAAGTCCGTTGTCACTGTCAGATGCCCGGATCTGACCAGCTTCTCAACTACCTCCGTTTGTACATCAGGAACATATGACAGGCCCTTATTGATTGTTTCAATCTTACGCGTATCGGGGTCGATCCCTGTTACCTGGAATCCTGCCTCGCCGAAGACAACTGCAAGAGGCAATCCTACATATCCGAGCCCCAAAATCGCGACGCGGGCTTTTTTTTCTTTTAGGTCTTTGATGAGTGTTTCTTTGATAGACATTTTTTTTCTTGGGTTAGGGGTGAGGTCAATACAAATTCATTTATCTCAATAAGGCCCTAATGGTTTCCTTGACAATTGAGATTGCTTTTTGACAAACGTTTTCTCCAGATTTTCACTCGGAGCTACTGGAAAACCTTTAGGGTTTGAACTTCAAAATATTCTCTTAAGCCTCTTGATCTTCCAGCCTCTCAACATCTAATGATTCCAAAGTCATCAGGAATGCATCTTCATCATTGTCTTTATAATAGCGCGGCCTAACTCCGGACTCTTCATACCCGAATTTACGATACATTTCCTGTGCGACAACGTTGCTGGCACGCACTTCTAAGAAAGAACTTTGCGCACCTTCATGGCTTAGCTCTCGGAGAGCATGGGAGAGTAATCTCTTCGCAACCCCTTGCCTCCGAAAATCCGGATGAGTCGCAATCGTGGCAACGTGAGCTTCCTCCACAATCAGCCAGACCACGATGATCCCAACAAGTTTTCCATCCATCTCGGCCACCCAACATCGCGAAGCTGGGTTATCCGTCAACTCGAAACGGAATGAACGCTCGGGCCACGGCAAACTGAATGACATCCGGTCAATTGCAATAACTTGCTCAACATCATCTATGGTCATCTTGCGAATGACAATGTTCATGTGGCTATAGGCTCAGCTGTATGCAAATAAATTGGCGCGAGCGAAGCTTCATCATCCACTTCGCCTGCTTGCAAACGTGCCCAAGCCAACTCGGCCAGAATGGCAGGGCGCCGCACAGATTGCGCAGGAGATACCAGATGTACCTCGGCATTCTCTTTCATTTTATGACGATCCTCGGATGTTAACTCGCCACATACAATGGAAGGACTCTTGACATCATCAAACAACCCTTGGACTGTAGCGACTCGCGCGGGACCTGCGGCCTGCCACCCTTTTCTCGAACTTTTATACCAGCCCAAAGCATATCTGCCGCGCCCCGCCTGAATAAGGACCGCCAGTGGAAGCTTGGATGCGGGTTGCGCTGCAGCAAGGATATCCAATGTTGGGATACCGATCAAAGGAAGATGACGTGACAAGGCGAGTCCTTTTACAAGAGATAATCCAACGCGCAGGCTTGTGAATGAACCGGGGCCCAATGCCACAGCCAGCGCGCGGACATCTTCCATTGTCAGCCCACAGCGCGTCAATAATTCAGAGATGGCAGGAGCAAGCTCAACCGTATGGCGTTGGCTACTGCGCCATGCATATTCACTGATCACTTGCGCGCCATCATAAAGAGCCAGCCCAACCTGCGCAGTGGAAGTATCCACAGCCAGCAGCATCAATTTCCTCCAAAAGTGCTGTGGCGGATGACCTCCAGCAATTCATCATATCGTTTACCGGTGGCTTTAAACTTCATCTCGCGTTCTTCTTCATCAAGGTGTTCAAGATTCACCCACAATCGTTCGTTTGGGATAAGCCCATTCATTCGCTCGGGCCATTCGACCAGAAGCGCGCCCTGGGCGAGCATAGAGTCAAGATCCAACTCCTCAGCTTCAGGCGCGGAGTCGAGACGGTAGGCATCCATGTGAAAGAGTTGACTTTCATCAGCGCGTCGATATACATTTACCAAAATAAATGTCGGGCTGGAAACAGAATCCAGTGAACCCCAACCTTGTGCGATGCCCTGGACAAGAGTCGTCTTGCCTGCGCCCAGATCACCCTGCAAACAGATTACATCGCCTGTCTCCAATACTTCACCCAGACGCCTGCCGACGCGCCGCGTCTGTTCGGGGCTGCGGCTGAAGAAATCCATTGTATGTGAATCCAATATGGGCATCGGGGGGATTATATCAGCGAGTGAATTCTACTCCAACAAAATAGAGATAGGGACAGAACCACAATACCCCTACTCTCCCGAACAGCTTTCGGTTAAGATAAACAAAATTCCGTCAAGGAGATGCATGATGCAGAATTTTTTGAGCCGGTTTTTTGAAAACTTTATGGGAGGTGTTCCAAATCTCCTCACGGCATTAGCAATATTTATCGTCAGCGTCTATCTTGCCCGAATGATCAGCAACATCCTTCGGCGCGTCCTGAGAAGGCAAAAAGCACCTGAAGGTGTTATACATCTACTAGCTCAATTGATCCTTTGGACGATTATCACTCTGGGTGCCATCACAGCCATCCAGCGCTTCTTTAATGTCACTGCTTTTCTTGCGGGGCTGGGGATTATTGGCTTTACTATTGGTTTTGCTTTGCAGGATGTGATGAAGAATCTTGTTTCGGGCATTATCCTGTTGATACAACAACCCTTTCATGTTGGTGAAGTGATTGGCGCTGCAGGCTTCGATGGCACGGTACAACAGATCGACCTGCGTACCACCGAAATGGAAACTACAGACGGACGCGTCGTGACTCTGCCGAATGCCAGCATTCTTTCGAGTCCTATCATCAACTATACGCGTGCGAGAAGACTACGCGTCGACCTCAGCTTCAGTCTGCCTCACACCGTCGATCCAAATACTACCAGGCAATTGGTTCTGGATGCAGTTCAGGGTGTCGTTGGATTCGTCAGTGAACCAGCGCCCGTCGTAGTATTCAACAACCTGACCAGCTCTGCGATAGAAATGACTGTGAATTTTTGGATCGATGTCACGAAGAACAAGGCAGTCAATGCAAAAGACTCCGCCTTATTAAATGTAATCTCCGTGTTTGGAAAACAAGGTATTGAGGTCCCCCACCCTGTACAACTGGTTTACTCGAAGAGTGGATGATTGCTCAAGCCACTGAGCGCATGAACGATGCTCACTTACAACCCCAGCTTTTCTCCAATGATATGAGCAATTGTTCGGGCGGCTTCAGGCCTGCCTGCGCGGCGACAATTCTCGATCACTTTTTGTCGCTCCTCAGGCCGTGATATCCAACGCGTGAGCGCGCGCACCACATCCTGCGGATTTGGCGCCCAGACTCCTGCACCTTCCTCTTTGACAAAAGTGACATTGCCATCCTCCTGCCCCGGAAGTTTTGAGTACAAAATGATCGGCAATTCTGCATTGAGTGCTTCAGCAATGGTGCCAGGACCGGCTTTCGTCACAATAAAATCAGAGGCGCGCATAAAGTTTGGCATGTCGCGCGTGAAGCCATAGATCAAAGTTTGATTCTCCCACTTCTGTGCTTCGAGATTCGCTTTTAGACTCTGATTCCGCCCACAAACGATCACCAGTCCAACGTTCAAGCCCGAAGCGTCTATTTCGCGTGCGATCTTTGCCAGTGGACCCATGCCTTCACCACCACCGACCATCAAGACGATGGGTTTGCCCAGGGGCCATCCAAGTTTTTTCCGCAGGATGCCTTTTTTTCCTCTGGGTTGACAATACCGATCTGCAACTGGAAGACCAACCACATGGACTTTTTCGGGAGGCATGTTGTATTTGATGGCAAGCTCGCGCGCGGTCTTGGTTGGAACGAGAATGAGGTCTGCCCGGTTATCGTACCAAAGGGCATGGGTGGTCACCATATCTGTGACAACATTGATAAAGGGCGGACGATTGGCCCCCAGCGCGCGTAGAGCAAATGAATTGGCAAATGGATGGACTGTGACAATGAGATCCGCGGGATGACTCTGAACAAGCGATCGCGCTGCCTGCCGTGCAATCGGCCACATGGTCGTAGTAAACATTCGGGCGCGGGCGCGTCCATCAGTGGCATGAAAACCTGCACTCCACAAATGCGGTGCCTTGACCATATATGGATACATTTCCGCAGCATAGTTAAAGGGACGGGGCGCGTACGCCTTGAAGAAGTCCACCATCTCCGTTGTGACTTTGTTCTTATATTCAAGATTGATCGCTTCGATAATGGCTTCCGCCGCGGAGCGATGCCCGCCACCTGTATCGGAGAAAAAGAAGACAATGTGAGGTTTTCTAGGAATTGGGCTGTTCATCTTTATGTTCGGTGAGGTTGATTTTAAGTCTCTTTGCGAGTTCGCGCCGCGTGAGCATGACGCGCCGTCCGCAGCCTTTACATTCCAGCCCAATATCGGCACCGAGACGCGTAACAGTCCACTCATAGGAACCACATGGATGTTGTTTGCGGAGTCGCAGGTGGTCGTTGAGGCGAAGGTCGGTCAGCATGGTTTTGGAAGTTTGAGATGGCTAATTGGGGGATTGGTAACTGTTGTGAATATTATAAATTGAATTGTGATAAACTTCAGATGAGAATTTTGACCGAGGAGAGTCGGGCGTGCCAGAAGCTGAAACTTATTCTGTTGAAATTGCAGGGCTAAAACGTGAACTGCGTTTGTTTGAGATCAAGCCTGGTTTGAAGATCGCTATTTTGAATATTTTAGGGGATACGGAGCTCGTCCAGGCTTGCGCGAAGGAATTAGCCAACAAACTCAAAAATGTGGAATATGACGTGCTCGTGACCGCGGAGGCAAAGTCGATTCCACTGGCATACGCCTTGTCTGCTGAAACAACAAAGCCCTACGTGGTATTACGCAAGACATACAAGTCCTATATGGGCGATGCGTTGAAGGTGGAAACACTTTCCATTACGACGGGGCAAACACAGATGCTGATATTGGACGAAAAAGATCGCGCTTTGATTCAGGGGAAAAAAGTAGTTGTCGTAGATGATGTGATCAGCACAGGATCAACCCTGCAAGGAATGAGATCAATTCTTAATAAGGCAGGGGCATTGGTTGTATCGGAAGCCGCGATCTTCACCGAAGGTGACCGCGCACAGTGGATGAATATCATCTCACTCGGTCATTTGCCTATGTTTACGGATGGCAGTACACGGTAAATTCGTAAACAAGTAAAAACTTGTTTACCTGCCTACTTGTATTCTTGTCTTCGCTCCTGTATCAACTTTATCTTCCGCCTGCGTTCCATACTTTTGATCGCGATTTCCCTCTTCATCGCGGATTTTCTATCAGGCAATTCTTCAACATACACCAGTTTCACAGGCAAGCGCGTTTTCGTGTACTTCGCGCCCAGCCCTTTATTGTGTACAGCGACGCGTCGCTCAGGGTCTATTGCCCAGCCAGTATAGTATGTTCCATCCGCACATTCGACGATATAGCAATAAGAGGGCATCTAGAAACCCCTATTTGCGCTTCTTGTTACGGTCCATAAATTTTCCGAAGAACATATGATTCATCCGCTCGCCAAAGGAGGAAGAATCCGCTGGGGTACCAGGGTCTTGCCAGTCTGCTTTCGTGCGCTCATGAAGCCAGCGGTCCCGGGCCTTCACAGCATCATCCAAAAATTCAGCAACAGAGTGATTATCTCCATGGTCAATTTCATCGCGCAGTTTTTGCAGGGAGGACATATATGCATCCAGAACACGCAAAACATTTACGCGATTTCCAATTGCAGCATCACCCAATGATTGTGCTTCATCATGATAGGCAAGCGCGGCAGTCGCGGTTGCATAGGGACGCGCTGCAATCTTTCGCGCTTCAACCCAGCCAGGCTGATCGACAGTAGCGTCAAGTAACGCCGCGGCAGCGAGTTGTGGCAATATATGTGTGGATGCCAGTAACCCATCGGCTTCTACTGAATCAGTAAACAGTGCCTGTGCACCAAGCAATTCAATTAAGTCCGTGGCAAGCTTTACAGCCTCACCCGGTGTTCCATGAGGCGCGTTCACAAGAAACAATCCATTTTGGAACAGGTCAACACGTGCAGCTTCAACGCCGAGATCAATTCCATGCAGGTAGTTTGCGCCTGCGGCTGGGGCCAAGCCAACGTAATAACGTCCCTGGGGAATCAGCTCATTGACCCACTCCGCAACCTTTGCCTTGGCGGGAGCCGTATCCAGAATTACGGTTCCATCCTGTAAATCATCAGAAATGAACTTCAGCGTTTCCCGAATCTCACTCAATGGAAGACATAACAGGACGATATTGGCGTCGATCACGGAGGCTGGCAGGTTGATCTTGGTCTCATCCACTGCACCAGCCTTGTGCGCGGCGCGAGCTGCATCAAAATTCTTATCGTGTCCCACCCGCTTGATGGCTTTCTGTTCTGCAAGCGCCAGCCCAATCGATGTGCCCACCTGACCCAAACCGATGATGGTGATTTGTACACTCATAATATCCTCTCAAATGGAATTGACTGATTTATTATACTTCCACTTATGTAGAGTAAGGGCGACCCGTCACGATTGTCAGAGTAATTGATCTGGCTGGGCGGGTCGCCCCTACGCCTAATAAGAAGTCCCTTTTAAATGGCGAGAACCGCGGACGCCGACCGCGGCTCTCTACGAAAGGAGGAGAAGAGAAATCACCTTACTGCTCCTAATTTATCACAAGGGACTCAAACGTGCTTGACGTGAAACCTACGATTACCCTACGATTGCCCTCTCATAATGGGACATTTAATAAGGATTCAATTTAGGAGTGGAATGTCACTCAGCATCGTTCAATTCCAAAAGCGCGATATAATAGAACAAATTTTCCACCTTATTGACCTACAATTGAATATCGAATTGGAAGGAGAAACATGCCGGATTATGCTATTGAAACACAAGACCTTGGGCGCGTCTATAAAATCCGCGGCAACAAAAAGGAAAGCCAGGTTCGCAAAGAACTGATCGCTTTGGAAAAAGTGAACCTGACTGTGGAACGCGGCGAACTGTTTGGACTGCTTGGACCAAACGGCGCGGGTAAAACAACATTGATCAAGATCCTCACCACGCTTCTCGCTCCTACCTCGGGCTGGGCGCGCGTTGCCGCACATGATGTGATCAAAACCCCCCACCTGGTTCGCCCGCGCATTAATATGGTCTCTGGCGGAGAATCCTCAGGCTATGGTTTGCTCACGGTGCGCGAGAATTTGTGGATGTTCTCTCAATTTTATGGAATGTCATCCAAAGAATCCAACGAGCGGATTATTGACCTGCTTAAAATAGTTGGACTGGAAGATCGTATCCATACCAAATCATCTGACCTCTCAACCGGCTTGCGCCAAAAGATGAATATTGTACGCGGCTTCCTCACCGACCCCGAGGTGTTGTTCCTTGACGAACCAACTCTAGGGCTGGATGTAGGCGCGTCGCGCGACGTCCGCAAGTTGATCCGCGGCTGGCTGGATGCGAACAAGAAACGCACATTACTGCTCACTACGCACTATATGGTAGAAGCCGAGGAATTATGTGACCGCGTGGCGATCATCAACAAGGGACGCGTGCTCGCCTGCGATAGTCCCGCCAACCTCAAGCGAAATTTGCAGCGCGACTCGATTTTCGAGATCGAAACGAGTCCGTTAAACGGGTTTAGCAATCAGATTCTCACGAATCTGCCGGAGGTCAAGAAAGCCGCGTTGACTGAAATGGATGGCCGCGCGAAATTGGAACTCATCCTGAAAGAGGAAGCCGCGATTGCAAGCGTCATCAATATCATCACTCAAAAGAATATCAAGATCCTGCGGCTGAGCAAACGCGAGCCAACTCTCGAAGATGTCTTTATGGAACTGGTTGGTCAAAGAATGGAAGATGTTGAAAAAGAGGAGTCGCCTAATGACAACAAATGACGCGCTGGCTTTTTCTGCCTCCGAAAAAGTGATAGGCTGGAGACTGTTCCTGAAAACGATCGTCGCACGGGCGTACCCGCGTATCATTGGGCAACAACGCGAAAAGTCGTGGGTCTTTTTTGAGATTTTCCTGCCGATGCTGGCTGTTGCAGCGTACGTATATGTATATCGTGCCATCGGCGCGCCAGAAGAATATGTTGGTTTTGTAGTGGTCGGCGGCGCGATGACCGCGTTTTGGATGAATGTATTATGGAGTATGTCCAGCCAGTTATATTGGGAGAAAGAACAGGGCAATCTCGCGTTATATATTATGGCGCCCAATTCCATGATGGCAATCCTGCTCGGCATGGCGGTAGGAGGATTACTTGCAACCGCTTTGCGAGCCGTCGCGATTATCCTTCTAGGTTCATTGATGTTTCATGTGCAGTACTCAGTCGCCAGTTTCAGTCAACTACTCTTTGTTTTCTTTCTTGCAATGACTGCACTATACGGCATGGGCATGATGACAGCCTCTCTCTTCTTGCTGCTCGGTCGCGAGGCGTGGCACCTTTCCAACCTCGCGCAGGAACCGATTTATCTTGTCTCGGGATTTTACTTCCCTATTAAGTCTTTCAACTTCTGGGTCGCGGCGGCTGCATCGTTTATTCCGCTCACACTTGGGCTGGATGCCATGCGACAGTTGATCTTCCCATCCGGCGCATCACTGGGCTTCCTGAATGTGACTGTTGAAATAGCAGTATTGATTACGTTATGCATTGTCTTCCTCGTGGGAGCCAAATTCCTGCTCGACTACATGGAAAGGCTCGCAATACGAGAAGGAAGGATTACAGAAAATCGTCGTTGAATGGAAACTTAGGAGAACCTATGAACCGTTCTGAAACCGCTCGTTCATTTAAAATGGCAACCTGGCTTGGCTGGCAGGTCGAATCGAACTGGACAGATCCTTTTCTCTTCGCAGTTTACGTCATTATCAAACCGTTGGCAGGCGCTGCCATCCTGGTGGTGATGTATAGCATCATCACTGGTGGAGATTACAATTCACCTCTATTCCCCTATATTTATCTTGGCAACGCGTTTTACATTTATGTCGGCGCGGTGATGACAGGGGTCTCCTGGGCAGTGCTCGATGACCGCGAGCATTACAAGACTCTCAAATATATGTATATCGCTCCAATCAGCATTCCATTTTACTGGCTTGGACGCGGCGTGTCACGTTTCCTGATTGGCACGGTGGCCGTGATTGTCACCCTCACTGCGGGTGTATTGTTCTTGCATCTTCCACTTGACCTCACGCAAGTCAACTGGGGATTGTTCCTTGTGTCCCTTTTCATTGGTGTCACCATGCTGGCTATGATGGGATTGATCCTCGCCAGCATCACGCTGATGGTCGCGCATCACTTCTTTATGATCGGTGAAGCAGTAGCAGGCGCGCTGTATCTTTTCAGCGGCGCGATCTTTCCACTTGACGTATTGCCCGCATGGTTGCGTCCCATAGGATTTGCTATGCCTATTACATACTGGCTCGAACTCATGCGTCGGTCCCTGATCGGTGAAGTCGCACAGGCCTTTCCTACGCTTGCACAATTTAGTAATATGCAACTTATTGGCATTCTGATTGGTTTGACGATTATCTTCGGGCTCTTGTCAGTTTTTATCTTCCGCTGGTGTGACTATCGTGCACGCGAGCTGGGGTTGATTGATCGCGTGACGAATTACTAAAATACCGCTCATCGGGGTCTGAGACCCCGATGGAGCATAATTAATAAACTATAATCTCACCATCGAGGCTCATCTCGATGGTGATTTTTTATTTAGAC
The DNA here is from genome assembly GCA_036741855.1 of Anaerolineales bacterium. Classification (GTDB taxonomy): domain Bacteria; phylum Chloroflexota; class Anaerolineae; order Anaerolineales; family Villigracilaceae; genus Defluviilinea. Next base: position 1,358 of record DAINRK010000079.1, on the reverse strand, counting down.
GCACGGAGAGCAGTATGAACGCCCCAAATCCCATTTATATTGGAGAGCTAAATAATACTCCTATTGGAGATCTTCGCCTCGCTGCTTCAGACTTTGGCCTGGTCGCCGTTGAATGGGCAGACTCTCAACTTCAGTTTGAAGCCTACCTCCAGCGGCTAAAGCGACCCATCCTGCCAAACGAGAAAAAAATTGCCCCCTATCTCAAGGAAGTTCGAGAATATTTGGAGGGCCGGCGTCACGCCTTTACCATTCCAATCGATTGGACTTTGTTCCGACCGTTTCAACGCGAAGCTTTGCAAGCCGTATTTAGAATTCCATACAGTGAAACACGGACCTATCATGATATCGCCATCCAACTCGGCCGGCCCAACGCCTCACGGGCGATTGGACGCGCCAACGCGACAAACCCTATGCCGCTCGTGATTCCATGCCATCGCGTCATTGGTACGGATGGAAAGTTGCATGGTTACGGCGGCGGTGAAGGATTGAGGACAAAAGAATGGCTGCTGAAAATGGAAGGGGCAGTCATTGCATGAAATTATTCTCGACTTTGCTTTTTCTGTTATTGGTTGCCTGTTCAGTGCCGCCAACAGAAAACCCTCCATCTCCTGAACCGACTGAGTTCATTCCCATAAATACAGCCACACCAGCGGCTGTACTAGCAACGATTGCCTTACCTCCCAAGAATCATCTATACCACGGGGTATATCCCGGCGGTAAGACCGGTGATGAGGACGATTTGACACTCGAAGACCTCACCTCCTATGAAATGACTGTAGGTAAATCTGCGGTGTGGGTCTATTTCTCGAACAACTGGTATCGTAGCCGCGATTTCCCAACGGAAACAGCCGCCTGGATCCGCGAGTCTGGCAGCATTCCCTATATCCGCCTCATGCTTAGATCAAGTTTGAAGCACGAGGAGAACGAACCGGTCTTTACCCTTCAAAACATTATTGATAGACAGTTCGATAACGATCTCCACGCCTGGTGTGAACGTGCGCGTGAGTTCCGCACCCAGCTGCTCGTCGAATACGGAACGGAGGTCAATTCCGATTCATTCGCCTGGAGCGGAATCTCGAACGGCGGGGGAATCACGGACGGCTATGGCGATCCAACCCAACCTGATGGGCCCGAACGTTTCAAAGATGCCTATCGTCACATCATTCAAATCTGTCGCGACGAGGGTGCAGGCAATATCACCTGGGTCTTTCACATTGACGGAGAAGGGCATCCTGAAGAGGAATGGAATAAGATGGAGAACTATTATCCTGGCCACGACTGGGTGGATTGGATTGGTGTCAGCGTCTATGGCACGTACAGTCCTCAATACGCCTATTTCAGTGTCTTTCCCCTAGTAC
>DAINRK010000078.1:0-12168 GCA_036741855.1 Anaerolineales bacterium | reverse complement strand
ATGCAAAATCGCTTTTTCGCAGAACACCCGAATCTCAGAAGCACAGGAAGGAATGGTTTCGCCACAGCCATGAAACGTGACCAATCCACCCGAAGCCAGGCGTCCCATCGCTACTGCTAAAGTCTCCACCGGACGGCCATTGTGAACAAACCAGGCAGCCACTTCACTGAAATCTTCCCCGGCAAGATCGGCAACGGTGTTGAGCAGGTGTGCACCCGTGTCGAACAGAAAGCCACCACCCGAGAGGGCAGGCTCCTGCCGCCAGGTGTTAACTGTGTTGGGCCCCCAGTTTTGCCAAACGATGCCGCTGATCGTAAGGATGCGACCATATTCATTCGCGCGCAACAACCGTGAGGCCAATCGTATCTGCGGTGACAAACTCCCCTGAAATGCCACCACCAATATTCGCCCCGTGCGATCACGCGTTTCGATCAAACTGCGAGCCTCTTCGGCCGTCATCACCATTGGCTTTTCGAGCAGGACGTCAATACCAGCTTCGAGGCATGCCTTGGTTTGATCATGATGCAGGGCATGCGGGGTAATGATAAAAACGGCGTCCAGTTCAGCGCCGTACTCCATGATAAATTTTTGCCAGTCGGGTTGATTGGGCGGTGGTGGCAGTCCAGCTTCAACGAAAATTTTGGCAGCCTGAAGCGCCATCGCCTCCGATGGTTCGCACAGAGCAACGATTCGAGTCGTGGATTGCATCTTGAGCAATTGGCTAATGTGATAGCGCGCCATGCCCCCTACTCCAATGAGTCCAACACGGACAGGTGAAGTCATAAAGTCTCCATAAGCATAGTCTTTTCAGATTTCAAAACCCCAAAAGTCTTAAAGCGCCGCGGGTCTTTCACAACGCGATTGGATTTCAATATGATTGCCGGATGTAGATGCTTCCTCAAACGATTGCATCAGATCGAGTACATGATATGCCATTTCGGCGTTGGCGCGGTGAGGACGACTCTCGCGAATGGCTGCTGCCATATCACTGACACCCAAGCCGCGACTCTCTTCTGTATGACCGTGAGTCAGCGGCACATCTCGCCACTCTTCGTCCTGCGCGGACTTCACTCGCACGGGGCCGTCAAAGGTATTCGGATCTGGCATACTCAGCGATCCTTCTGAGCCATAGATTTCAATGCGTGGCAAGTTGGACGCCCACACATCGAAACTTGTTATCACTGTAGCGACCGCGCCGCCCACAAAATCGAGAATGCCGGTCACGTGGGTTGGCGTGTTCACTTTGATCCTGGTGCCGGCCAGGGGCTGGCTCGTAATCAACCGTTCAGGGAAGGAAATGCGAGTCGATCCAGTCAATCGTCGAACCGGACCAAGCATACTCACCAGGGCTGTTAGATAATAAGGCCCAATATCAAACATCGGCCCCGCGCCAGGCTGGTAAAAGAAATCCGGGTTGGGATGCCACATCTCCATTCCACGACCTGCCATAAAAGCAACCGCAGCGACGGGTTCACCGATCTCACCGTCATCAAGTAACTTGCGACAAGTCTGCAAGCCGCCCCCAAGGAAGGTATCCGGCGCGCAACCAATCCGCAATCCTTTATGCTGAGCCAGCTCCAGCAACTGGGCACCATCCGTGCGGTTGGTTGCCAGAGGTTTTTCAGAGTAAACGTGTTTTCCCGCATTCAGTGCTGCGCGACTTAGTTCAGCATGGGCGATTGGAGGAGTCAGGTTAACGATAAGTTCAATGGAAGGGTCAGAAAACACTTCATTGAGAGGCTTAGCCGTTACATCAAATTCTTCCGCTTTTGCTTCGGCACGACTCATATCCATATCGGTACAAGCAGCGATATCCAGCCCAAATGCCGGACAATTTTTGAAATAAGTGCCGCTGATGTTGCCGCACCCGACAATGGCAATTCTAGTTTTTGTTTCCATGCGCCAAACCCTTTCCGATCAAGTATTGATAACTCTTACTGACCGCTTCCATCATATCAGTTGCACATTGATCGAGCTCCACGATCAACCACTCGGCTGATCCAGCACCGGCCGCCACTACACTCGGAATATCAACGATGCCCTCGCCAAGTGCTGTCATTGGCGCTTCAATCTGACAGGGTCCATCCTTGATGTGTAATAGGGGCGCACGGGAGCCAAGGCGACGGACCACCTCCACCGGATTCTGCCCAGCCGTTTGCACCCAATACACATCGACTTCTAGGAAGACGTCAGGATCAAGATATTCCAGCATCACGTCCGCGGGGATACGGTCCTCCACTTGCTCGTACTCAAACCAATGATTATGATAACCCACTTTAAAGCCATTGGCTTTTGCCACGGCTGAGGCCTCGTTGAGCAAGCCGCAGACCCTCTTAATCCCATCCACGGACTGAAACAGTTCCGGCGCCTGCCAGGGTAGAAGCAGGCGTTTGCAATTTAGCGCGCCCATGGTATCAATGACTTCCTGCTTTTGGTCGCCGAGCGGCAGCACGCTATGGGCACTGGTCACAGTGAGGCCCAGCTCAGCAAATAATTTGGCAGCCGCAGCGGGTGGGCCGCCAAACATATTCGCGGTTTCTACACCGATATAGCCCATATCGGCAATTTTGCGGATTGTGCCTCCATAATCGTGAGCTAGAAGATCGCGGATCGTGTACAGTTGTAGAGCAATCGGATTTGTCATCGTTTTCTCCGTGTGTAGCAACTTAGATAAGTCAGGCTATTTTACTCAATTAATAAAAGTACGGAACTGTTCAGTCACAAATTGCCTAATTTCGGGGATTAGCCGTCGATTATCCCGCGAGGCGATAATTTCACTTAACTGAGTTTAGCAATTCCCCATTTTCATGTATAATTAAGGAAACTCGTAAGATTAATAGGACCTTTTCTACCGCATTTGCGGTCTGGCTGTAAACTAATTCTGGATATTAGAGCATGAACCTCCCGTTTTGGGAGTTTATTTGTGAAGTCATTTTAGGAAAAATGAAAAATACTCAGGCTTCACCACCCACAACCTGTTCACCAACCGTGACTTAACACTTAGCCACATGGATTGACCCACCCACGCACACAGCGCTGGACTTTGGGTCTGCTCAACCTACCCAGACATTCCCCACAGCCGGGACCGCTATAGACGGTTCTTTGGCTGTGTGCTTTTTAACTCTAGATTGTTCCATCCGCGGTTGAACTGCGGATGGAACGAGAAATCATGAAAAAAATAACCGCTCTCGTGGCCCAAAAGCGTAACCCCAACCGTGTCAATATTTACCTGGATGGGGAATATGCCTTCTCGCTGGCGCGAATTGTCGCGGCGTGGTTGAGAGTCGGCCAGGAGCTGGACGAAGAAAAAATTAAGCGGCTGCAGGCTGAGGATGCGCATGAACGAGCAGTCCAGCAGGCTTTGCTTTTTCTGAGCTATCGTTCGCGGTCCGAATCCGAAATTCGACTGAACCTTCGCAAGCACGAAATCCCTGAGGATGTTATTGACCAAACGCTGCAACGCCTCAGGCAGGATGGGCTTGCAAACGATGATCAATTTGCCCAGGCATGGGTGGAAAACCGCAGTGCATTTCGCCCACGCAGCCGTCGTATGATGGCAATGGAACTACGACAAAAAGGGCTCACTGATGATGCCGTCTCATCCGCGCTTGAAGATGTGGATGATGAAGCACTGGCATATGAAGCAGCCCGAAAAAGAGCACCTAGATTAAAGGATCTGGAATGGTTTGATTTTCGTAAGAAGCTTTCTGAATTCCTCGCCCGCCGAGGATTTTCATACTCTGTTATTACATCGGTTGTCACACGAATTTGGAATGAAATCCACACAGACGAACATCACTTTGAAGAAGAGGATTTAAGATGAACCCAATTGAATTACTTATCTTTATACTCGCCCTCGCTGTGGGCGGTGCTGCTGGCTATTTTTTGCATCGGTATCAGGCCGAGAAAGCCCTCAAGAATCAACAGGATAAAGCCGATAATATTTTGAAGGGTGCCAGTGAACAGGCGCGCCTGATCGAAAGCCAGGCACGTGAGAACGCGGTAAAGATCGTACAGGCTGCAGAATCGGAGATCAAGGAACGCCGCATCGAACTGAATAAGGAAACGGATCGTCTTGACAAGCGCCGTTCTGAAGTTGAGAGCCGCGTAGAAAGGCTTGAACAACGCGAGCAAACCATCAACAAGCGACAATCGCAGGTCGATAAACGCGGCAACGAGATCGATAAACTGTATGAAGACCAATTAAAGAAACTTGAACAGATCGCTCAGTTATCAACAGAGGACGCCAAGAAGGAATTGTTTGCCGCGACTGAAAAGGAAGCGCGCGGGGATATGGCGCGTATCATCCGTCAGATTGAGGCGGAGGCGCGTGAGGAAGGAGAGAAGCGCGCCCGCAAGTTGATCGCAGACGCTATTCAGCGCGTTGCATCTGAACATGTGGCAGAAGTGACACGCGCTGTTGTAGCGCTTCCCAACGAAGAAATGAAAGGCCGCATCGTCGGACGCAATGGAAGAAATATCAAAGCCTTTGAACAAGCCGCGGGTGTCGATGTCATCGTGGATGATACACCTGAGTGGGTCACCATCTCCTGTTTCGATTCGGTCCGACGTGAGGTTGGCCGCCGCGCCCTTACAAAATTGATCCTCGATGGAAGGATTCACCCCGCACATATTGAAAAAATTGTCGAAGATGAAACCCGGGCAGTCGAAAAGATCATCAATGAAGCTGGCGAGCAAGCCGCGTACGACGCAAATATCACAGGCCTGCATCCAGAAGTCCTTCGGATGATGGGTCGGCTTAAATTCCGCACATCATACGGACAAAACCAACTCGCCCACGCAGTGGAAGTTTCCAAGCTGGCTGGTATATTAGCCGCAGAAATTGGCGCAAATGTTGAACTTTCCAAACAGGGTGGTTTCCTGCACGACATTGGAAAAGCCATGGATCATAATCAGGAGGGCACGCACGCCAAACTTGGTGCAGAGTATTGCAAACGTTATGGCGTAAACTCGATTGTGGTGAACGCTATCGAATCACATCACCACGAAGTGGATCAACTTACAGTGGAAGCGGTCATCGCTGAAGCTGCGGATGCCATCTCAGGCGCGCGTCCCGGAGCTCGACGCGAGGACTTAGAAGCCTATATCAAGCGTATTCGCTCGCTTGAAGAAATGTCCATGTCGTTTGAAGGAGTTCAACAGGCTTTTGCAATTCAGGCGGGACGTGAAGTCCGTATAATTGTAAAACCCGAGGTGATCGACGATCTCGCCTCCGCACGTCTGGCGCGGGATGTCGCCAAGAAGATTGAAGAAACGATGCAATATCCAGGACAAATCAGAGTAACTGTCATCCGTGAGACGCGCTCGACGGAAATCGCCAAGTAATTTGCAAGAATAAAAGATACATTTCTATCAATTAATTGCACTGAATCAAGACAGTCAGATCATCAAGCCAGTAGAATTAATGGATTGCCAAGTGGAATAAATTTAGAAATAAAAAGCAATGGCTATTAATTCGACCGTTTCAAATCCTACGGAAGCCAAGCTTAACGATTCCAGACTGCCATCGTTGCCTTGGTGGACGTGGGTCTTGCCATTTTTCGTCGCGAATATTGGTACATGGCTTTCGATCTGGTTCAAAACAGATCCGGGGGTATCGCTTTGGTATCTGCCTACAGCCCTAGGCATTATTATGGTTTACTGGTGGGGTCCACGAGCACTGATAGGTTTATATCTAAATGCAGTAGTCTGCGCCCCTTTGTGGGATCTACCCTGGAAATGGGCCTTTTTATACGCTCTTCCTGAGACACTTGAAGTCAGCCTAAGTTGGTTTCTCTTTATAAGATTAATACGCGGGAAGTACTGGCTGCCAGATTTAACAAGCGCAGTTCGCTTTCTTATATATGGATCTTTGCTCCCTGCCATTGTCGCTAATATATATCTCGTAACTCAACTTTATTTGCTTGGCGATATTGCTCAATCTGCCATGTGGGAAAACTGGCTTGTTTTGTTCTCAGCGGATTTGGCAACCCATTTTGTGCTGACAGTTCCTGCGCTTGTACTATTCACAAAATACATGGCAGCCCGAGGTTGGACAGTGAGCAATGATGCGATGATCATAAGCCCGCCACTTTTGCCTGAAAATAAGAGAGCAAGAGTCGACATTCTATTTATATGGGCTGTGATCATTTCAATTCTTATCCTGGTCCTGTTCGTTCCACTTGAACAAGCCTGGATCATTCTTGGCTTGTTGATGATTGTCTTGGCTATTCGCTATGGTGTGGTCGCGGCTGTGCTTGGCTCAAGCTGGACGGGTCTACTTGTCTTTCTTTTGCCGCCTATTTTGACAAACAGACTTGGGAGCTCGACAGCAACGTATTCTAACTTTTTCACTATCAACCTGGAAATCCTTTTCCTTTGCGCTGTTAGCTTATTGACCGGTCGCGCGATTAGTGATCTGTTCAACGAAATCAGCGAACACAAACAGACAGAGGAAGCATTGCAGGAAAGCGAAGAACGATATCGAACGTTGGGAGAACAGGCATCTGATGGTATCTTCATCTCTGATCATCAAGGGAATTATGTTGACGTCAATTCCGCGGGGTCAAAGATGCTGGGGTACTCACGCGACGAGATCCTTAAGATGTCCATTCGGGACTTGGTTGTGCACGAAGATGTCAATCGGGTCGTGCCTGAAATTAATCGTTTGCAGGGTGAGGATTCTGTAATAAGTGAATGGCGATTCCGGCGCAAGGATGGGTCTATCTTCTATGGAGAGGTCAACGCGACGACCTTATCCGACTTACGGCTGCTTGGCGTGCTACGCGATATTACAGAACGTAAAAAAGCGGAGGAGATCCTGCACCGTCAGAATGAGTATCTTGCCCTGCTGAACGATATGACACGCGCAGTCCTACTGTCAGAGAATTTTGATTCGACAATGAATACGTTGGCAGTGGATATGGCAAAACTAATCAACGCGGATGATTGTTATGTCACACGCTGGGATGAAGAAAGACAACTGACGATTCCCACCACGACCACAGCAAAACTGGAAACACCATATTCAACACAAATAACCACTGGTAATGAATTAACTCTCACGGCCTCAGTCTTAAGATCCGGGCATGCGATTGCAGTAGATGATGTATTTAACTCGCCTTATATCAGCGTGGAAGTTGCAAAACGATATCCGACACGTTCCGTTTTAGGCGTTCCCATGATCGCCGGGGAATACAAATTGGGTGCGGCAATTATCGCCTTTAACACACCACACCATTTCACTTCTGAAGAAATCGAACGCGCTGAACATGCAGGTAACCAGATTACGCTGGCCCTCCGGAACTTTCAGCAAAGTACCGAGATACAACACCGCTTAAAAGAGAGCAACGCACTTGCAGAGATCGGCCGCGCTTTAAGTGAGACTGAACGCACTGGAACAAACAAAGTATTGCAGCTTATCGTTGATTCGGCTCGTGAATTGATTTCAAATGCACAAGAGAGTGTAATTCATCTTTTGGAACATGAAGAACAAGCCCTTTTCGCCCATGCAGTATCAGGATATCGGGATGAAGAAAGAGAAACCAAACGCGTCAAAATGCGACTGGGGGAGGGTGTTGCGGGACAAGTGATTCGTGAAGGTATCACAATTAACATTGGAGATATACAGACCGATCCACGTTTTCTAAAATCAGCCTCAAAGCCCAATTTTCGTTCCCTACTGGTTGCGCCTGTCCAAAGCGGCGGACAACAGATCGGCACTATTAGCGTGCAAAGCAAGTTGCCACATGCCTTCTCCACCAAAGATTCGGAATTACTTAACTCCTGGGGTGTCCAAGCCGCAATTGCTATCGAAAACACACACCTGTTCGAGATCACACAACAAAGGCTGAAAGAGGTGGATGCGCTCTACAAGACCAGCCAGGGATTAGCTATTTCCTTGGATGCCGATGAACTCATCGAGGATGTAATAACATTACTCCATCAAAACTTCGGTTATTATCACGTACAAATCTATTTTCTCGACCGATCAAGCGGTGATCTCATTCTAAAAAGAGGTAGTGGGGAAATCGGCGTCCGGTTATTGGACCAGGGATTCCATTTAACCAGAGGGCTAGGCATCGTTGGTCATGTTGCAGAGACTGCTGTTCCATTTGTCACGAACAATGTGAATGATGTAATATTCTTCGCTCGCAATCCGCTCCTGCCAGATACACAATCTGAATTGGCAGTGCCAATCAAGCTCGATGGAAAAGTGGTGGGTGTATTAGACATCCAACACACACCACCATATCGTCTCACACAGGGCGATTTACAACTGATGACGGCCGTCGCTGACCAACTGGCAGTGGCACTCCAAAAGGCAAACCTGTATACCGATTTGCAAACGGCACTAAATCAGGAACAGACAATCCGATCACAACTCATTCAGAGTGAACGCCTCGCTCTTGTCGGACGTTTGCTCGCCTCCGTATCACATGAATTGAACAATCCTTTGCAAGCGATACAGAATGCATTATTTCTTCTGAAAGAAGAGAATCTCTCTAATCAGGCAAGCCAGGACCTTGATATTATTCTTTCAGAGGCTGAGCGCATGGCGGCACTCATCGAACGATTGCGCGGCGCGTATCGCCCTGTCCGTATGCGGGACTTCCGCCCAGTAGAACTCAATAACCTCATCGAAGATGTCCACGCATTGATAACCACGCATATGCGTCAAAAAGAAATAGCTTTTGAATTCTTTCCAGACCCTGAACTGCCAAGTTTCTCAGGCCTGTCGGATCAGATCCGACAGGTGGTGCTAAATCTCTTCCTCAATGCAATAGAAATCATGGAGCCAGGAGGTCGCCTGACCGTAAAGACCCAGGGCATGGCTCAACAAAATGAAGTCTTCCTGTCTGTGAAAGATACAGGTCCAGGCATTGATCCAGAAATCCTGCCCAAGATTTTCGATCCATTCATAACAAGTAAGCACACAGGCACTGGACTCGGCTTGACTATTACTCACGATATCATCGAACAACATCACGGCCGCATCCAGGCAGAAAACAACGCAGATGATAAAGGTGGAGCTGTATTTAACGTCTGGCTGCCGATTGACGGAAGAGACTCGGAATGAAACCTAGTGGTCATATTCTGATTATTGATGATGAAGCGAGCCTGCGTCAGACTTTAGCGCGCATACTTCAACGCGCAGGGTTTGAAGTCACGACCGCTGCCAATGGCAAAGATGGTCTTTCTCTAGTCAGCGAACATTCCTTCGATTTGCTTTATTTAGACATACGCATGCCAGACGTAAGCGGGCTTGAACTCCTAAAAACCATTCATGCAAAATTTCCAGACCTGCCCGTTATCTTGTTCACAGCCCAACCAGACTTGAATTCGGCAGTTGAGGCGCTAAGGCGCGGCGCTATCGATTATTTGCTGAAACCTCTAAAACCGCAGGCCGTCATTGATCGCACACAGGCGATCTTATCCAACCAACAGAAGGAGCGACGCCGGCGCGAACTTCAAAGGCAGATTGATACCCTACAAGCCGAGTTGATGGCACTTGACAATGATAAGACCTCAGATCCGAACACCGCTTCACAACTGTCAGTCATCTCAGATGATCGCTTCCTTCGTCGTGGGATGCTCACCCTGGATATGCATACTCGCCGCGTGACGATGAAAGACCGCGTTATTAACCTCCCTCCAACTTCCTTTGATTATTTGTTGGTCCTAGCGCGTCACGCCCCTAATATCGTAGATTATCAAACCCTGGTTTCAGAAGCGCAGGGATATGAAGCAGATACGCGCGAAGCTCAGGAATTGACCAAATGGCACATTCATCACATCCGTCAGGCAATTGAGCCAGATAAGCGAAATCCTGTGCATGTCATTAATGTTCGAGGATCTGGTTATAGACTGGTGCTTGCCTAGGACGCCTTAGTGCTGTCTCAAAATTAGTTCACACAGAATGGGGGCCTGCTAACTTTCACCAACTTTGTCAAATTTACCCTATCGTTTATAGAAACAAGTTCATGCAAAATAGAAGCATGAACCCACCAAATCTCCCTACCGGCTGCTCTCCAGTCAAGATCCTCGTCGTCGACGATCATCCAAATACGGCTACTACGCTGGCACGCGCGCTTTCGCAGTTGGGCCCCCAGGTAGAAGTAACGTCTGCTACCAATGGACATGCGGCGCTCGAACACGTGAAAGAAGGGGCTATGGATATCCTGATTACCGACATGATTATGCCTGGTATGACGGGGTTGGAACTCATTGAGAAATTACAAAACCATCCTGCGGGCCGCCCGACCTTTTCGTTTCTTGTTACTGCTTATGATGTCCCGGGCCTAAAGGTAACCGCCCGCCGGTTAAAAGTGAAAGATGTTATCGTCAAACCTGTACATCCTGAGCGAATTTGTCAGATCATTGTTCAGGCCATGCAGGAATTGGATCATACCAAGCCTGCAAGAAATGAAACTACTCCTGGTAAATCCTTCAAGATTCTTATTGCAGACGACCAGCCAGACAACCTGAAATTACTGTCACGTTACCTGGAAAACGAAGGATACGGCTATGTAGAAGCGAAGGATGGTGAGGAAACACTTAAAAAGGTACATAGCGAGTTGCCAGATCTTGTACTTCTTGATGTAAATATGCCAAAGAAAGACGGCTTTGCGGTTTTGGAGGAAATTCGTGCGGACCCCGTTACAAAACATATTCCAGTAATTATTCTTACTGCGGCGCGGCTTGACCCAACGGAGATTCAATCCGGATTGAATATGGGAGCCGACGATTACGTGACCAAACCTTTCGACCGCCGGGAATTATTCGCCCGTATTCGAACAAAACTGCGCGTGAAAGAGGCAGAAGATGTCATCCGTCGTCGCAACCGCGAACTTAATTTGCTACCCGAAATTGGCAAAGACCTCAGCGCCCGACTTAACCTTGAAGAGTTGTCGAATCTTGTGCTTCGGCGAACGGTTGAAACATTGGGAGCGGAGGTTGGTCATATCATTCTCCTCAATTCTAAAAGCCCATTGCATAAAGAATATCGTATATCGACACTCGACGCTCCCAGGCCCGATCTTAAGCTGCCTCCGATGAACGATCTGCTCGAACAGATCAAGGAGAATCGAGAGAGTGTCCTTATCGACAATACACAAGATGACCCGCGCTGGCTGTCTTCCACAGATGACCCCGCGCATTCTGTAGTGATCGTTCCTCTGTTTGGTCGTTTCGCCCTTGTCGGACTGTTGGTGCTGGTCCACGAACAACCTGGATATTTCAAAGTGGAACATCAACTGCTTTTACAGGCAATCGCCAGCCAGGCCGCAATTGCGGTGGAGAATGCACGCTTATATATAGATATGGCGCGCGAACAACAAAAGTTGTCAGCCATCCTAAAAAGCGCTGCTGATGCGATCATGATGTTCGATTCAGATAGCTGTCTATCCATGCTAAACCCGGCAGCGGAAAAGTTATTTACCGATTACGAAACAAAATTAGGCCTGCCCCTTACTCGCGGCCATGGATACGACATATTGATCGAGTCACTTGAAGAGACCTACACTTCTGGAAAACCTAATTCGGTAGAAATCATTTGGCCAGATCGGCGTATATTCACTGCACAATTCACCCCAATCGCTGAGGGCGGATGTGTCGTAGTCCTACATGATGTAACGAATTTCAAGAAACTTGAAAAAGTGAAAAATGAATTTATTGCTACCGCCTCCCACGACTTGAGAAACCCACTCACTTCAATAAGAGGCTATAACCAACTCATTCAAAATGCCGGACCACTGAATGATAACCAGGTTGAATTCGTTCAACGGATTCACCACGCCTCAACGCATATGACCGAGTTAGTGGAAAACATGCTCGACCTGGCAAAGATGGATCTCGGAGCGGAACCTAAGCAGGAAGTCCTGGATGTGACGCCTCTTCTGTGGCAAATCGCAGATGAATTCCAGCCACAGGCGGAAGCGAAAGGGCAACTGCTAACAGTCGAGCAAACAGAGCCCAGCTCAATTGTCAAAGGGGATCCGCTGCAGTTGCGACAGGTATTCAGAAACCTGGTTGGCAATGCCATCAAGTACACACCGGATGGAGGCACAGTCACACTTTCCTCCAGGAATGAGGCGGGCATGGTGAGCATCTTCATTCGAGATACTGGATACGGTATTCCCGCATCCGACCCTGTCGGAGATGATGAAG